>CAZPDV010000071.1:0-8366 GCA_964585355.1 uncultured Aliiroseovarius sp. | reverse complement strand
GGTAAATGAGGACAGGCCCTAAGCGGGGGCCAGCCCCCGGACCCCCGGAGTATTTGCGGAAAGATGAAGGGCAGGGCGGTGGATTGTGCTTGACGCGGCGGGGGACGCGCGCTCTTGATGGCGCATGGAGCTTGATCTTTCTTTCGTGCGCGCGCAATTCCCGGCCTTTGACGAGCCCGGCCTGGGCGAGCTTGCGTTTTTCGAGAATGCCGGCGGCTCTTATGCCAGCCGGTTTGTCATCGACCGGCTGACCCGGTTCTATATTGCCCGCAAGGTGCAGCCCTATGCGCCCTATGAGGCGAGCGAGCTGGCCGGGCGGGAGATGGACGAGGCCCGCGCCCGCCTGGCCGCCATGCTGGGGGTCGAGACCGAGGAGCTGTCCTTTGGCCCCTCGACCAGCCAGAACACCTATGTGCTGGCGCAGGCCTTTGGCGACATGCTTGCCCCCGGCGATGCGATCGTGGTGACCAATCAGGACCATGAGGCAAATTCCGGTGCCTGGCGCCGGCTGGCCGCGCGCGGGATCGAGATTCGCGAGTGGCGCATGGAGCCGCAGAGCGGCCATCTGGACCCGGACGCCCTGGCCCGGCTGCTGGATGACAAGGTGCGGCTGGTGACCTTTCCGCATGTCTCGAACGTGGTGGGCGAGGTCAACGACGTGGCCCGGATCTGTGCCATGGCGCGGGCGGCGGGGGCGTGGAGCTGTGTTGACGGGGTCAGCCATGCGCCGCATGGCCTGCCGGATGTGGGGGCGCTGGGGGCGGATATCTATCTGTTTTCCGCCTACAAGACCTATGGGCCGCATCAGGGGATCATGGCGATCCGGCGGGCGCTGGGGATGAAGCTGCCCAACCAGGGGCATTTTTTCAATGCCGGCAGCCTCTACAAGCGGTTCACGCCGGCCGGCCCGGATCATGCCCAGGTGGCGGCAAGTGCCGGCATGGCCGATTACATCGACGCGCTGGCGGCCCATCACGGGATCACCGGCGGCCCGCGGGCGCGCTCGGCCGGGGTGGCGGGGCTGATGGCGGCGCATGAGCAGGCGCTGTTGCAGCCGCTGCTCGACTACCTGGCCGGTCGCAACGATCTGCGGGTGCTCGGGCCGAAAACCGCGAGCGGGCGGGCGCCGACGGTGGCGGTGGACCTGGGCCGCCCCGCCGAGGAGGTCGCGGCCGCGCTGGCGCCGCATGGAATCATGGCCGGCGGCGGCGATTTTTACGCGGTGCGGCCGCTCGAGGCGCTGGGGGTGGACCCGGCCAGGGGCGTTCTTCGCATGAGCTTTGTCCACTATACCACTGAAACAGAAGTAAAAAGGCTGATCCGCGCCCTGGACCGGGTGCTCTGAATCCCGCCGGGTCGGGCGGGCGCCCCGGCCGATCCTTGCCCGATGCCCTGAAATATGCCTAAATTCAAGGCATATGGGGGGTATGGCAATGGTATTCGACAGCACCGAAGGGCAAAAGAATCTACCACGCTATTTCGCGCAAGTCTTTGAAAAGGCCCGGCAGATGGAGCGGGGGCGGCTTGATTTCGTGTTGCCGGACGGGCGCGTTTTCCGGGCCGAGGGGCGGGCGCCGGGGCCGGTGGCGGTGATCCGGCTGCATTCCGACGACGTGTTTGCCCGGCTGATCCGCGAGGGCGAGCTGGGCTTTGCCGATGCCTATCTCGAAGGCGACTGGTCCACCCCGGACCTGCAGGGTTTCATGGACCTGCTGTTTGCCGGCAACACGGCCCTGCGCGACGGTTTTCCGGGCATGGCGCTGGTGCGGTTGTGGGAGCGGCTGCGGCATCGGCTGCGGGCAAATTCCCGCAAGCAGGCGCGCCGGAACATCTCGTATCACTACGATCTGGGCAATGATTTCTATGCCCTGTGGCTGGATGACAGCATGACCTATTCCTCGGCCCTGTTCAGGACCGGGCAGGAGAGCCTTGAGCGGGCGCAGGAGCAGAAATATGCGGCCCTGGTCGATGCCATGGGGGCGAAACCGGGCGATCATGTGCTGGAGATCGGCTGTGGCTGGGGCGGCTTTGCCGAATATGCAGCCGGCAAGCGCGGGCTCAGGGTGACCGGGCTGACCATTTCGCGGGCGCAATACGATTATGCGCTGGAGCGGATGGCGCGGGCGGGGCTGTCGGACCGGGTGGAAATCAGGCTGCAGGATTACCGCGACGAGGCCGGGCGCTATGACGGGATTGCCTCGATCGAGATGTTCGAGGCGGTGGGCGAAAAATACTGGCCGGTCTATTTCGACAAGCTGCGCGCCTGCCTCAAACCGGGCAAGCGGGCGGCGCTACAGATCATCACCCTGACCGAAGAGCGCTTTGAAGCCTACCGCAAAGGCGTTGATTTCATTCAGAAATACATATTCCCCGGCGGTATGCTCCCGTCAAAAACCGCGCTGGCCGAACAGATCCGGCGCGCCGGCCTGAAAACCACCGGCCAGCTTGCCTTTGGCGAAAGCTACAGCCAGACCCTGCGCCGCTGGCACGAAAATTTCAACGCCCGCTGGGACGAGGTGGCGCGGCTGGGCTATGACGCGCGCTTTCGGCGCATGTGGAATTTCTACCTCACCTCCTGCGCCGCCGGGTTCCACTCTGGCAATTGCGACGTGGTGCAGGTAACCATGGAAAAACCCGCCTGACCGCGCAGGAGCCCGAATGCCCACCACCGCCCGCCTTGTTGCCGCCGTCCTGCTTGCCGCATTGGGCTGGTTCGCCGCCGACCTGTTCAAGCCGCTCTTGCCCGAGGGCAGGCCGGTGGGGCTGTTTTCGCCGATCTCGGCGGGGTTCGGGCTTCTGGTCGGCTGGACCTATACCGGCCGGCGGGCCGATGCCGGGCATGGCGGCGGGCTGGCATTGGGGCTGACCTCGGCGCTGCTGCTGACCTTCTGGGTGCTGTTGACCTTTTCCGGCTATGACATGCTGCAAAAATCCCTGCGCAAGGCCTATGACGGGCCGGTGGAGGCGCTGCAGGACATGTTCGCCATCGGTGTCGATTACGCCCGCCTGGCGGTGACCAGCCCGGAGGTGGTCGGGGCGCTGGTGGTGGGCGGGCTGTTCATCGGCTGGCTGACCTGGCAGGTGGCGCGGCGCTGGTCATGAGGGCGGCGCTTGAGTTTGCGGCGCGCGGTGCATAGACAGGGCGGGGGCGCAACAGGGCTGGGCGCGCGGCAATGAGGGACCACATGAAGATAGCACAAGATCTGGCGGCGAGCGTTGGCAACACCCCCCTGATCCGCATGCGGGCGCTGAGCGAGGCCACCGGCTGCGAGATTCTGGGCAAGGCCGAGTTCATGAATCCGGGCCAGTCGGTCAAGGACCGGGCCGCCCTGTGGATCATCCGCGATGCCATCGCCCGCGGTGCCCTGCAGCCCGGCGGCACCATCGTCGAGGGCACTGCCGGCAATACCGGCATCGGCCTGTCGCTGATCGGGGCCTCCATGGGGTTTCGCTCGGTCATCGTCATCCCCGAGACCCAGAGCCAGGAAAAGAAGGACATGCTGCGGCTTGCGGGCGCCGAGCTGGTGGAAGTGCCGGCCGCGCCCTATCGCAAACCGAACAATTTTGTGCGATATTCCGGCAGATTGGCCGAGAAACTTGCACAAACCGAACCTGCCGGCGCGATCTGGGCCAATCAGTTCGATAACGTCGCCAACCGCCAGGCGCATATCGATTCCACCGGCCCGGAAATCTGGGAACAGACCGGCGGCAAGGTCGATGGCTTTGTCTGTGCGGTGGGGTCCGGCGGTACGCTGGCCGGGGTGGCCATGGCGTTGCAGCCCAGGGGGGTCAAGATCGGGCTGGCCGACCCGATGGGGGCCGGGCTCTATTCGATCTATACCACCGGCGAGATGAAGACCGAGGGTTCCTCGATCACCGAGGGGATCGGCCAGGTGCGCATCACCGCCAATCTTGAAGGCTTCACCCCCGACATGCTCTGGCAAATCCCGGATGAGGAGGCGCTGCCGCTGCTGTTCGACCTGGCGCAGCACGAGGGGCTGGTGCTGGGCGGGTCGAGCGCGATCAACCTGGCCGGCGCGGTGCGCATGGCCCGCGAAATGGGGCCGGGCCATACCATTGTCACGGTGCTGGCCGATTACGGAAACCGCTATCAATCCAAGCTCTACAACCCTGATTTCCTTGCCGAAAAGGGCTTGCCGCAACCGCAATGGCTGACCCGCCCGCCGGCGGAACTGCCTGACGTGTCCGTGCCGGAATGAAGCGGCCGGGGCGTCTTTTCGGGCTGTTTGCGCTGCTCCTGTGGGCGGGCTGGGCCGCGCCCATGTCCATGGCCCAGGATTCCGCGCCCGACGCGGCGCCCGACACCGCGCCCGCCGCCGAAGCCCAGGCCCCCGCCGCCCCGGCGCCGGCATCGCCCGCGCAGACCGGCCCCGACTATACCGCCTGGGAGGCCGTGGCCGCGCGCGCCGAGGCCGCCCTTGCCGCCGGCCGTGCCTCGGACCAGGCGCTTCTGGACCTGCGTCAGGAGCTTGATGGCTGGCGCACCCAGTTTGCCGATGCTGCCGGCCAGAACGACGTGCTGATCTCGACCCTCAAGACCCAGATCGCCACCCTGGGCCCGCCGCCGGCCGAAGGCGAGGTGGAGCCCGCGATCCTGACCCAGCGGCGCAACGAGCTGACCCGGCAACTGGCCGAGGCGGAAGCGCCGCTCAAGACCGCCGAGGAAGCCCGTGCGCGGGCCGACGCGCTGATCGCGCAGATCGACAGCACCCTGCGCGCGCGTCAGGCCAGCCAGCTTCTGGAACTGGGGCCGTCGCCGCTCAACCCGACGATCTGGCCCACCGCGATCGGCGATCTTTACGGCAGCCTGCGGCTGGCCTGGGGCGAGGTGACCAAGGCCTGGGGCAGCGAGGTCCAGCAGACCGAGCTTCAGCGCGACCTGCCGCTGGTGATCCTGCTGAGCGTGGTGGCGCTGGCGCTGCTGACGCGGGGGCGGGCCTGGGTGATCCGGTTTGGCGCCGGGGTGCGGGCCAAGACCCACGGGCATCTGCGCGGGGTCTGGGGCTTTGTGCTGTCGCTGGGGCAGGTGGCGGCGCCGCTGGCCGGGGTCTATGCGCTGGTCGCCGCGCTGAACCGGGCCGGGGTGCTGGGCCTGCGCGGGCAGGTTCTGGCCGATGGCCTGCCGCAGCTGGGGCTGGCGGTGTTTGCCGCCGCCTGGCTGGGCAACCGGGTGTTCGGGGTCGGTATCGGCACCTGGTCGATCCTCAACCTGGACGCCCGCCAGCGCGCCGAGGGGCGGCTGGACGCGACCCTGCTGGGGCTGTTCTATGGCCTGTTCAGCAGTTTGCAGAAGCTCGCCGCCTATGAAAACTGGCCCGAAGCAAGCTGGGCGGCGCTGAGCTTCCCGCTGCTGGTGGGGGCCGGGGTGGTGCTGCTGCGGCTGGGTCAGCTGCTGCGCCAGCATGCCCGGCATGCGGCCAGCGAAAGCGACACCAACGGGTTTCTCAACCGGGTGCTGATGCTGGTCGGCCGGGTGGTGATGGCGGTGGGGGTGCTGGGCCCGCTTACGGCCGCGATCGGCTATGGCCAACTGGCCGAAAGCTTCCTGTTCCAGACCGGGCTGACGCTGGCCTTGATCGCCGGGCTGGCGGTGCTGCACCGGTTCTTTACCAGCCTCTATGGCCTGGTGATGCGGCTTGACGAAGAGGCGGCGGCGGAGGCGCTGATGCCGGTGCTGGCCAGCTTCATCGCCTTCCTTGCCTCGCTGCCGGTGCTGGCGCTGATCTGGGGGGCGCGGGTGGTGGACCTGTGGGAGGTCTGGAGCAAGATCAAGGCGGGGGTGGCAATCGGCAATACCCGCATCTCGCCGGCCGAGTTCCTGACCTTCCTGCTGGTATTCGCCATCGGTTTTGCCCTGACCCGGCTGATCCAGGGCATCCTGAAAACCACGGTCCTGCCCAAGACCAGGATGGATGTGGGCGGGCGCAATGCGGTGACCGCGGGGATCGGCTATCTGGGGATTTTCCTGTCGGCGGTGGTGGCGATCACTTCGGCCGGGATCGACCTTTCCTCGCTGGCGATCGTGGCCGGGGCGCTGTCGGTGGGGATCGGCTTTGGCCTGCAGAACGTGGTGTCGAATTTCGTTTCCGGCATCATCCTGCTGATCGAGCGGCCGATCAGCGAGGGCGACTGGATCGAGGTGGGCGGCAAGCAGGGCTATGTGCGCGACATCTCGGTGCGCTCGACCACGATCGAGACCTTCGACCGCACCGACGTGATCGTGCCCAATTCCGACCTGGTGTCGGGGCAGGTGACCAATTACACCCGCGGCAACCTGATCGGCCGGGTGATCGTGCCGGTGGGGGTGGCCTATGGCACCGACACCCGCAAGGTCGAGGCGATCCTGCGCGAGATCGCCGAGGCGCACCCGCTGGTCACCGTCACGCCGCCGCCTTCGGTGGTGTTTCAGGGCTTTGGCGCCGACAGCCTGGATTTCGAGATCCGGGCGATCCTCAAGGACGTGAATTTCATCCTCTCGGTGAAAAGCGACCTCAACCACGAGATCGCCCGCCGCTTTGCCGAAGAGGGGATCGAGATCCCCTTTGCCCAGCGCGACATCTGGTTTCGCAACCCCGAAACGCTGGTCGGAAGCGTGCTGGCCGGGGCGGGGGCCGGAGTGGCGGCCGGGGGCGCGGTCCGGGCAAGCGCTGCGGTGCCGCCGGACCTGGCCGACCTGCATGGCGGCGACACCCCCGATCAGGATGGAGACGGCGATGGCTGAACACCCGAAAACAGGCGCGCGCCGGGAGGCATGAAGAATGCAGTTTCTGATCCGCAGACCGACCCTGACCATGATCCTGGTGATCGTTACCGTGGTGGTGGGCTATCTGGGCTTTCGCTATTTCTATCAGGTCAGCGGCGACTTTCCGTTTTCGCAGGAATTGCTGCTGGTCTTTGTCGGCGCCGTGGCCACGGTGCTGATCACCGCGCTGCTGCTCAACCAGCAGACCGAGCTGGAATTGCGCAAGGAGGGGCAGATGCTGCTGCTCGACCGCAAGGCCGACATCTATGGCGCGCTGGTCGAGCATATTGGCGAGATCGTCGAAAACGGCGCCATGGACCCGGCGCAATATGCCGAGCTCCGGGTGCTGAACCACAAGCTTGCCATGGTCGCCAGCGCCGAGGTGATCGGCCAGTTCAACGCGGTGCTCGATCAGCTTGACCGGGCGGTGGGCGATGCCCGGATCGCCCGCGAGGAAAGCGACCGGATCATGCGCGCGGTGGCGGTGCTGACCCATTTCATGCGCCGCGACCTGCTGGGGCAGATCGAGGGCGAGGACGAGGCCCAGGTGCTGGCCGCGATCAAGGCCAACAATGCCGACCTGGAAAGCGAAAGCGCCGGGGTCTGACCCGGCGCCCGCCTCGTTGTGTACATGTGACGCGCTCAGAGCGCCTTGCTCAGCCGGCGCAGCATCAGCCCCAGCCCGGTTTCAAGCACCCCGTGCAGCAGCGCGTAAAACCCGATCAGCCAGCCCATGGTGACGATGCCGGCGGCGGGGTTCTGCCACAGGATCACCGGGATGGCGAGGCCGACCACGATGCTGATCAGCCCGGAAAGGCCCAGCAGCCATTCGCCCTTGATTTCCTTGCGCAGGCGCACGGCGGCGAAAAGCTCCAGCACCCCGGTCGAAATCGACCAGATCGCCAGCATGGCCCAGGCGAAAGCGGTGAGCGATACCACCGAAAGCCCCGGCAGGGTCAGCACGATGATGCCGGCGAAAACGCCCAGAACGCCGCGTGCCAGCAGCGGCCAGAAGTTCTGATGCACCGCCGGCTCGTCCGCTCGCCGCACCTTGACCGCGGCGATGATCGAAAGCACGCCGTCGGCAAAGGCATAGGCGCCAAACAGCATGGTCATGGCAAATACCGCGCCCAGCGGCATCCAGAAGGCGAGCATGCCGAAAAGGATCGTCACCAGGCCGCTGGCCACGATCCAGCCCCAGCGTGGTTTGAGAATGGCCAGTACGCTGGCCGGGAAGTCGTCTGTGGGTGAGTTGGTCATGTCATTTCCGTTTCTTGAGATTTGAAGGTTTCGGGTCTTGCCCGGTTGTCTTGTGTTGCACTTATGACACGGACCGGGGCTTTCAAGGGGCATTTGCGCCACAGTGCCGATTTATCGGCTGCGGCCGAAATGTTTCGCATGCGAAACATGCGGGAATGTCATGGTCGGGCGCCAGAACGGCCATGGCCGCATCCTGCGGGCGCCCGCTGCCCGGGGACAATCAGGCGCGGCAAGGCCGGGGAAGGGAAGGCAGCGCGATGTCGGAGGTTCGGTCGCGCTCACTGGCGACGGGCATTGGCCATGACCATGAGCTCGCCCACATTTTCGCGTGTGACATAGCCCA
>CAZPDV010000070.1:0-8416 GCA_964585355.1 uncultured Aliiroseovarius sp. | reverse complement strand
TTCAGATGTTCGTCATCGCCATTCTGGTCTCGATCGGGCTCAGCCTGCTTCTGGCCTCGACCATTGCCAATCCCCTATCCGATCTGGCGGCGGCGGCCGAGATTGGCCGCGACAAGAATGCGGGCAAGGTCAATCCCGGCCGCGTTCGTATCCCCGATCTTGCCGGGCGCCCGGATGAGATCGGCCGGCTGTCCACCGCGCTGCGCGGCATGGTGTCGGCGCTTTACGACCGGATTGATGCCAACGAACAATTCGCCGCCGACGTGGCGCATGAGATCAAGAACCCCCTGGCCAGCCTGCGCTCGGCGGTGGGTACGCTGCGCCTGGCCAAGCGCGAGGACCAGCGCGAGAAATTGCTGGATGTGATCGAACATGACGTGCGTCGTCTGGATCGGCTGGTCAGCGATATTTCCAACGCCTCGCGGCTGGACAGTGAGTTGGTCAAGGAAGACGAGGAACCCTTTGACCTGCTGAAAATGCTGCGCAATCTTACCGGTTATCTGGGCGAGGAAGCGGCCAAGAAAGACATTGACTTCATCACCGACCTGCCGGCCGACCCGATCATCATCAGTGGGCTGGAGGCTCGGCTGGCGCAGGTTTTCGTGAACCTGATTACCAATGCCATTTCCTTTTGCGATGAAGGCGATGCGATCCGGGTCTGGGCGCGGCAGCGTGACAACCGGGTTCTGGTCGTGGTCGAGGATACCGGGCCAGGCATTCCCGAAGGGGCGCTGACCAAGATTTTCAAGCGGTTCTATTCCGAGCGGCCGGAAAACCAGTTTGGCAACAATTCCGGGCTGGGCCTGGCGATTTCCAAGCAGATTGTCGAGGCCCATGGCGGCGTGATCTGGGCCGAGAATATTCGCCCGACCGATGCCGATATTACCTCGGAACCGCTGGGGGCGCGCTTCGTCGTCGGCCTTCCTGTGTGAGCCACATGGCCGGGGCAGGCCAGCAATCGGAAACCAGTCTGCATGCAAGTTGCGTGACATTCGGCCGGCGCGGCGTGCTGATCACCGGCCCATCGGGCAGCGGCAAATCGGGCCTGGCCCTGCAGTTGATCGCCCTTGGGGCCAGGCTGGTAGCGGATGATCTGACCCGGCTGATCCTGGTCGATGGCCACCTGGTGGCGCAGGCACCCCCGCGCCTTGCCGGAGTGATCGAGGCGCGCGGTGTCGGGCTTTTGCAGGCCGACTATCAGGCCAGCGCGCCGGTGCGCTTGCTGGTTGACATGGGCCGCGAGGAAACCCGCCGTTTGCCACACATTCATGTGACCGAGCTTCTGGGCGTCGGTTGTGAAACCATATACAAGTCAGGAGCGCCGCATTTCGCCGCGGCGATCAAGGTCTTGAGCACGGGTGGACGTTACGCATGAACGAGGCTGGAAATCAGAAAGTGGTCATCGTCACCGGGCCGTCGGGCGCCGGCCGTTCAACTGCGATCGCGGCGCTTGAGGATATGGGCTATGAGGTCATCGACAACATGCCGCTGAGCCTGATCCCGCCTTTGGTGACCAGCGCGCCGATGTCGCATCCGCTGGCCCTGGGGGTGGATGCGCGCAACCGTGACTTTGCGCCGAGCGAGGTTTTGGCTCTGCTTGACGAATTGTCGTCTCAGGACGGGCTGGAGGCCGAGCTTCTGTATCTGGATTGTCAGCCCGAGGTCCTGCTGCGGCGCTATTCCGAAACCCGCCGCCGCCACCCGATGGCACCGTCCGGCAGCCCCGATGAGGGTATTGCCGAGGAGCTTTGCCTGATCGCTCCGTTGCGCGAACGCGCTGACATGCTGGTGGATACCAGCGGGCTTACCCCGCACGAGTTGCGCGAGGAATTGCGGCGCCTGTTACAGCGCGAGGGCGGGATGGGGCTGGCGGTCACGGTGCAGTCGTTTTCCTACAAACGCGGCCTGCCGCGCGGGCTCGACATGGTGTTTGACGTGCGTTTCCTGCGCAACCCGCATTGGGATCCGGCGCTCAGGCCGCTGACCGGGCTGGATCAGGGGGTGGCGGATTACATCGCCGCCGACCCGATGCTGGCCCCGTTCGAGGCGCAACTGGAGGCGCTGGTCGAATTTTTGCTGCCGGCTTTCGAAAAAGAGGGCAAATCCCACCTGTCGATCGGTATCGGCTGCACCGGTGGTCAGCATCGCAGCGTCTTTGTCGCGGAAAAACTGGCCAAGGGCCTTGCGGATGCCGGATGGCAGGTGTCAATTAGGCATCGGGGACTTTCCCGGCGCGCCGAAACAGGGGCGGGCCGGACATATCGGGGAAAGAGCGCGTGATCGGGATCGTGATCGTTGCCCATGGTGGGCTGGCCAGGGAATACTTGTCCGCTGTGGAGCATGTTGTCGGCAAGCAAAGCGGGATCCGGGCAATTCCGATTGCCGCCGATTGCGACCGTGCCGCCAAGCGCGAAGAGATCATCCATGCGGCCAACGACGTGGATCAGGGCGATGGCGTGGTGGTGGTCACCGACATGTTCGGCGGCTCGCCCTCGAATCTGTCGCTGCCCGCCTGCTGCAAGCAAAACCGCAAGATCCTCTATGGCGCCAACCTGCCGATGCTGGTCAAACTGGCAAAATCACGCCACAAGAGCGTCGAGGCAGCAACCTCTGCTGCCATGGCGGCGGGGCGCAAATATATCAACTGCATAGATGGGTGTCGGGAGGGGCAAGCGTGACGGAAGCCACCATTCGAACCCTTGAAATCATTAATGAAAAAGGCCTGCATGCGCGGGCATCGGCAAAATTTGTCGAGGTTGTCGAGGCCCATGATGCCACGGCGCGGGTAAGCCGCGACGGGCAGGAAGCCGAGGGCGATTCGATCATGGGGCTACTGATGCTGGCGGCCGCGAAAGGGACTTCGATCAAGGTCGAGACAAGCGGGCCGGAAGCCGCTAAGCTGATGCAGGCGCTGGCAGACCTGGTGGCCGACAAGTTCGGAGAGGCTGCCTAGGCGCAGGACATTTTGAGGAGAACGGGTATCGACAGCCGGGTCGAAAACAGGCAGAGCCGCCACGAGACATTGGCGGAAAATCCGCCCCGAGCCACGGGAACGGCCAGCGGTGCCGGCGGCAAGTATGACCGCCGGGCGCTGACCTATGCCAACACGTTCGACAACAGGTTTCAGGCCACGACGATTCGCGCAATCGAGTGGCTGACCGGCAAGATCACCCTGCTCAGGATGATTCGCGAGCTTGAGCGGCGCGGCGCCCCCCAGGGCTCGGCGTTCTGGAAGGCCTGCCTCGACATCATGGGCATCGACATTCAGACCCCGGCCGAGCAGATTGCCAACATCCCTGCCGAGGGGCCCCTGGTGGTGGTGGCCAATCACCCGCACGGGCTGGTTGACGGCATGGTCATGGCCGAGCTGGTCAGCCGGCGGCGCGAAGATTACAAGATCCTGGTGCGGGCGCTGTTGACCGGGCTGGATGAAGTGGCGTCGTCCTATCTGATTTCGGTGCCGTTCCCGCATGATGCCGAGGCGCAGAAGAAGTTCGTTGCCATGCGGGCCGAGGCCATGGCACAGCTCAAGGCAGGCGGCGCGGTGGCGCTGTTTCCCTCGGGGGTGGTGGCGGCCTCGAAAGGGTTGTTCGGCCCGGCGGTCGAGGCCGAGTGGAACGTCTTTACCGCGCAGATGATCCGCCGCTCGGGCGCGCGGGTGGTGCCGGTCTATTTCCCCGGCCACAACAGCCGCGCCTATCAGATCGCCAACCGGGTGTCCTCGACCCTGCGCCAGGGCCTGCTGCTGCACGAGATCGTGCGCTCCTGCCACCGCCCGCAGGCCCCGATCATCGGCGCCCCCCTGACCGAGGCGCAGATGGAGCCGCTCAAGACCGATCCGCGCGGCTTCATGAAATGGCTGCGCGCGCATACGCTTGGCTTGGGAAATCAGCCTGCCCAACAGGGTCAGCGCGTCGGCACCGGCGCCTCGCCGCGGTAATCGTAAAATCCGCGCCCGGTCTTGCGGCCCAGCCAGCCGGCCTCGACATATTTGGTCAGCAGCGGGCAGGGGCGATACTTGGTATCGGCCAGCCCGTCATGCAGCACGTTCATGATGGCAAGGCAGGTGTCGAGCCCGATGAAATCGGCAAGCTCGAGCGGCCCCATCGGGTGGTTGGCGCCGAGCTTCAGCGACGTGTCGATGCTTTCGACCGTGCCCACCCCTTCGTAGAGCGTATAGACCGCCTCGTTGATCATCGGCATCAGGATGCGGTTGACGATGAAGGCGGGGAAATCCTCGGCCGGGGCGGCGGTCTTGCCCAGCTTTTCCACCACCCCCAGGCAGGCCTGATAGGTGGCCTCATCGGTGGCAATGCCGCGGATCAATTCCACCAGCTTCATCACCGGAACCGGGTTCATGAAGTGGAACCCCATGAATTTTTCGGGCCGGTCGGTGCGCGAGGCCAGCCGGGTGATCGAGATCGAGGACGTGTTGGAGGTCAGGATGGTCTCGGGCTTCAGATGCGGCAGCAGGTCCTCGAAAATGGCGTTTTTCACTGTTTCGCGCTCGGTCGCGGCCTCGATGATCAGGTCGGAGGGGCCAAGATCGGTGAGCATGAGCGTGGTGGAAATGCGCGCCAGGGCCGCGTCGCGGGCCTCGGGGGTGATCTTTTCGCGGCTTACCTGCCGGTCCATGTTGCGTCGGATGGTCGCCATGGCCCTGTCCAGGGCCTCCTGGCTGATATCGGTCATGGTCACGTCATAGCCGGCCTGCGCCAGCACATGCGCGATGCCGTTTCCCATCTGGCCCGCGCCCACTACCCCGACTGTCCTGATCTCCATGCCTGTCCCTTTCCGGTCTGCGCCCTGGTTAACACGGCAATGAGTATTTTATCTTTAGCCTTTTGGAAACATCTGTCTGCGAATCTCTCCTGCGGGTGAAATGAGTGGAGTGGGTGGAATGACCTATGAGAACCTGGGCGGTGGCGCCCTTGAGTACTATCCGTGTCGCTATGGCAAATCGAAACTTCTGTTTCGCGGGCCCAAGCGCAAGCTGGACAAGCCGTATGTGGCGGTCCTTGGCGGGACCGAGACCTATGGCAGATTTCTCGAACGGCCCTATCCGGCATTGCTGGAAGAGCAGTTGGAGCATGACTTTGTCAATCTCGGTTGCGTCAATGCCGGGGTCGATGTGTTTTCCGGCGATCAGAGTATCCTCGATATTTCTGCGGGGGCAGTGGTCAATGTGGTGGAAATTACCGGGGCGCAGAACCTTTCAAACCGGTTCTATGCGGTGCATCCGCGGCGCAATGACCGGTTTTTGCGGGCGTCGAACCTGCTCAAGACCATTTACCGGGAGGTTGATTTTACCGACATCAACTTTACCCGCCATCTGCTGAAGGCCTTGTGGGAGGCCAGCCCGGACAAGTTCGCCATGGTCGAGGCCGAGTTGAAGGAAGCCTGGGTCGGGCGGATGAAGCGGCTGATTTCACAGCTGGACGGCAAGGTGGTGCTGCTCTGGCTGGCCGATCATGCCCCGGGCGAGGCGCAGCCCTATCGGCCGGATAATCCCGACCCGCTTTTCGTGGATCGCGACATGCTCGATCAATTGCGCCCCTTCGTGAAGGAGATTGCGGAAGTGGTGGTCAGCCCGGCAGAAATCGAAGCCGGGCGGGAAGACCTGATCCATGGCGAGGTCGAGGCCCCGGCGGCCCGCGAGGTGCTGGGAAGCGTGGCCCAGCAGAAGGCGGCCGATGCCCTGGCGAAGGTGGTTGCGCCGCTGTTGTAGGGGGGTACAGGAAAAGGCCCGCCCGGTACATGCTCGGGCGGGCCTGTTTCTATTGGTGTATCAGTGCCTTACAGCTTTTCGATCAGCTCCGGCACGGCATCGAAAAGGTCCGCGACAAGGCCGTAATCGGCGACCTGGAAGATCGGCGCTTCTTCGTCCTTGTTGATGGCGACGATCACCTTGCTGTCTTTCATCCCCGCCAGGTGCTGGATCGCGCCAGAGATGCCGACCGCCACGTAAAGGTCGGGCGCCACCACCTTGCCGGTCTGGCCCACCTGCCAGTCATTGGGCGCAAAGCCCGAATCGACCGCGGCGCGCGAGGCCCCGACCGCAGCGCCCAGCTTGTCGGCCAGCTTTTCGATCAGGGCGAAGTTTTCCTCGGAGCCGACGCCGCGCCCGCCGGACACGACAATGCCGGCCGAGGTCAGTTCCGGGCGGTCCGAGGCCGCGACCTTGTCCTCGACCCATTCCGAAAGCCCTGGATTTTCGGCCGCCCCGATGGTCTCGACCGGGGCAGGGGCCTGCTCGCCGGCGGCATCGAAGGCCGAACTGCGCACGGTGATGACCTTGATCGGGTCATGGCTTTTCACCGTCTGCACCGCGTTGCCGGCATAGATCGGGCGCTCGAACGTGTCGGCGTCGATCACCTTGGAAATGTCGGAAATCACCATCACGTCCAGAAGCGCGGCAACCCGCGGCATGATGTTCTTGGCGTCGGTGGTGGCCGGGGCGACGATATGGGTATAATCGCCGGCCAGGTGTGCGATCAGGGCCGCGGTGGGCTCGGCCAGGCGGTGGCCAAGCGCCGGATCCTCGGCAACCAGCACCTTGGACACGCCGTCGATTTTCGCGGCCGCCTCGCCGGCAGCGGCGGCATGGGCGCCGGCGGCCAGCACGGTGATGTCACCCAGCGGTTTGGCGGCGGTGACTGCCTTGGCGGTGGCGTCCAGCGCCAGTTCGCCATCATTGACTTCGGCCAGGAGCAAAACAGCCATTACACGACCCCCGCTTCTTTGAGTTTCTCGACAAGCTCATCGACCGAGCCAACGATGATCCCGGCGGCGCGGCCCTCGGGCTCGGTGGTCTTGAGCACTTCCAGCCGCGGCGTGACATCGACGCCGTAATCGGCGGCGGTCTTTTCCTCGAGCGGCTTTTTCTTGGCTTTCATGATGTTGGGCAGCGAGGCATAGCGCGGCTCGTTCAGGCGCAGGTCAACGGTGACGATGGCGGGCATGGAGACCTTGATCGTCTGCAGGCCGCCGTCGACTTCGCGGGTGACAAGGGCGCTGTCGCCGTCAATGTCCAGCCCGGAAGCAAAGGTTGCCTGCGACCAGCCAAGCAGGGCCGACAGCATCTGCCCGGTGGCGTTCATGTCGTTGTCGATTGCCTGTTTGCCGGCAAGCACCAGGCCGGGGGCCTCTTCCTCGACCACTTTGGCAAGGATCTTGGCCACGGCAAGCGGCTCGATGTCCGTATGCACATCATCGGTTGCGACGACCAGAATGGCCCGGTCTGCACCCATGGCCAAGGCATTGCGCAGGGTTTCCTGCGATTGCTTGACGCCGATCGAGACGACGACGATCTCCTCGGCTTTGCCGGCTTCGCGCAGGCGAATGGCCTCTTCGACGGCGATTTCGTCGAACGGGTTCATCGACATTTTCACATTGGCAAGATCGACCCCGCTGCCGTCCGCTTTGACGCGAACTTTCACGTTATAGTCGATCACGCGTTTAACGGGCACCAACACCTTCATGGCCGTGTCACTCCTGATCAAGTTCATCTTCGCCCCCGTTTAGCGATTCTGCGTCTGCGAAGACAGGGGAAATCCGACATTTCGTGGTACTTGACGCCGCGTTTTGAACAGGTTTGGGCGCTAACGGTTAGCGCCGGGAATCCACAGCACGTCGTCCTGGCCGTTATTGTTGGCAACGCGAGAGGCGACAAAGCACCAATCCGATAGCCTGTTAAGGTATTTGACCGCTGCCGGGTTGATTGGCGTCTGGCTGGCCAGATGCACCACTTCGCGTTCCGCGCGCCGGGTAACCGTGCGTACAAGATGCAGATGCGCGGCCAAAGCCGAACCGCCAGGCAGCACGAAACTTTTCAGGGTCGAAAGGTCGCCATTCATGTCGTCAATCTCGGCTTCAAGGCGGTCGACTTGCGCGTCATTGATCCGCAAGGGGGGCGCTTCGGCCTCGTCCTCCTTGTCGATTTCCGGGCGGCACAGGTCGGCGCCAAGATCGAACAGGTCATTCTGGATCAGCGCCAGGTGCAGGTCCATGACGCTGTTGGCGTGCAGGCGGGCCAAGCCCACTGTGGCGTTGACTTCATCAACCGTTCCATAGGCGGCAACGCGGGGGTCGAATTTGGCAACCCGGTCGCCGTTCCCCAAGGCGGTTTCGCCGCCATCGCCGGTGCGGGTGTAGATTTTTGAAAGGGTAACCATCGGACTCTCCTTGCGAGTAAAATCAACCGCCGCGCCGGGCCCAGACAAACACCAGGATCAGCACGATCGCCACGGCCTGGGCAATGATCCGGTAGCGCATGATGCGGTTGGAATGCTTGCGGTTGAATTCCCCGCCCAGGCCAAAGCCGATAACGCCGACGAACAGGATGATAAGCACCAGCCCGACAGCGGCAACAACAGCGAGGAAATAGGGGTCTTGCATCATGGCGCGTTCCTTTCAC
>CAZPDV010000069.1:7332-8449 GCA_964585355.1 uncultured Aliiroseovarius sp. | reverse complement strand
CAGGTGATGATCCACACCGATACGCTCAATGAAAGCGGGTTTGTCGAACGCACCATTGCCGCCATTGGCGGGCGCACCATCCATGCCTTTCACACCGAGGGTGCGGGCGGGGGCCATGCCCCGGACATCATCCGCATCTGTGGCGAGGAAAACGTCATTCCCGCCTCGACCAACCCGACCCGGCCCTATACGGTGAACACGCTTGAGGAGCATCTGGACATGCTCATGGTCTGTCACCATCTGGACCCGAACATCCCCGAGGATATCGCCTTTGCCGAAAGCCGCATCCGGCGCGAGACCATCGCCGCCGAAGACATCCTGCATGACCTGGGGGCCTTTTCCATCATCGCCTCTGACAGCCAGGCCATGGGGCGCGTGGGCGAGGTCATCATCCGCACCTGGCAGACCGCCGACAAGATGAAGAAGCAGCGCGGGCGCCTGGCCGAAGAGACCGGCGACAACGACAATCTGCGGGTGCGCCGCTATATCGCCAAGTACACCATCAACCCGGCCATTGCCCACGGGGTGGCGCATGAGCTGGGCAGCGTCGAGCCGGGCAAGCGCGCCGACCTGGTGCTGTGGGATCCGGCCTTTTTCGGGGTCAAGCCCGACATGGTGCTGATGGGTGGCTCGATCGTCATGAGCCAGATGGGCGACCCCAACGCCTCGATCCCGACGCCGCAGCCGGTCTATTCGCGCCCCATGTTCGGCGCCTATGGGGGGGCGCTGGCGGCAAGCTCGGTGAGCTTTGTCTCGGGCGCGGCCCAGGCGGCGGAAATCGGCGCGGCGCTGGGCCTGGCCAAGCAGACCCTGCCGGTGAAGGATACCCGTGGCATCGGCAAGCGCGACATGGTTCTGAACGACGCCCTGCCGGTGATCGAGGTTGACCCCGAGACCTACGAGGTGCGCGCCGATGGCGAGCTTCTGACCTGCGAGCCGGCGCAAGTGCTGCCCATGGCGCAGCGCTATTTTATGTTTTGAGGGGTGAGGGTATGCGATTTTCAGAGCAACAGCGGCTCTGCTTGCGGCAAGAGCGCCAAGAAGGAAGCTTCCGGCCATGAGTCGAAGGGCCTGCCTGCCTGCCCGGCACGGCCGGGCAGCGCCCGACCGCCCCCCC
>CAZPDV010000069.1:0-7322 GCA_964585355.1 uncultured Aliiroseovarius sp. | reverse complement strand
GTATTGAGGGGCGGGGCAAGTGCGACGCCTTCGCAAACGTCCTGCTGACGCCGAAATGAAGTATTCTTGCGCAACAGGCCACCAGGGGCCGGGCCCGACCGCGGGGGGGCGTGAAGCGCCCGCCCGGGGGGGCGGTCGGGCGCGGCCCGGCGAGGCCGGGCCAGGGAGGAGGACATGAGCCTGCCCGCCTGCCACGGGATCCGCCGCGCCGGGGCCTGGTCCGGGCCTGCATCCGGGCGCATCGCGCTGACCTACGAGGCGCGCTTTGTGCGGCGCAAGCGGCTCGAGGCCGAGGATGGCACGGCCTTCCTGCTGGACCTGCCCCATGCCGAGAGCCTCAATCACGGCGATGCGTTTGAGCTGAGTGACGGGCGGCTGATCGAGGTGCTGGCCGCGCCCGAGCCGCTGCTGGAAATCACCGCCGCGGCGCCGGGCGAACTCACCCGCCTGGCCTGGCATATCGGCAACCGGCACACGCCCTGCCAGATCGCGCCGGAGCGGCTGCTGATCGCCCGCGACCCGGTGCTGGCGGACATGCTCAGGCGGCTGGGGGCGGGGCTCCGCGAAATCACCGCGCCCTTTACCCCCGAGGGCGGCGCCTATGGCCATGGCCGCACCCATGGGCATGATCACGGTCAGCACGGGCACAGCCATGACCCCTGACCCGCTGCATGTCTTTGCGCAATGGTTCTCGCCCGCCTTCCCGGTGGGGGCCTTTGCCTGGAGCCACGGGCTGGAATGGGCGATTTCGGCGGGCGATGTGACCAGCGCCGCGGCGCTTGAACACTGGCTGCGCGATCTGCTGCGCTTCGGCTCCGGGCGTAACGAGGCGATCCTGCTCAAGCTCGCCCATGAGGCCCCGGACCCGGCCCCGGTGGCCGAGCTGGCCCGCGCCTTTGCCTTCGGGGCCGAGCGCCTGGCCGAGACCGAAACCCAGGGCGCGGCCTTCGTGCAGGCGGTGAACGGGCTGCACCGGCTCGACCTGGCGCCGATGCCCTATCCGGTTGCGGTCGGGGCGGCGGCGCGGGCCATGGGCCTGCCGCTGGCCGCCACCCTGCGCCATGCCCTGCACGGCTTTACCGCCAACCTGGTCGGCGCCGCCATGCGCTTCATGCCGCTGGGGCAGGCCGAGGGGCAAGGGGTGCTCGCGGCCCTGTTTCCCACCATCGACCAGGTGGCCGGCGCGGCGCTGGAGGCCGACGAGCGCGCGCTTGGCGGCTCGGCGATCCGGGCCGACCTGGCCAGCCTCTGCCACGAAACCATGACCACAAGGATATTCCGCTCATGAGCTCTCCCAACGGCCCCTTGCGGGTGGGGATCGGCGGCCCGGTCGGCGCCGGCAAGACCACCCTGACCGAACACCTGTGCAAGGCGCTGCGCGACCGGCTGTCGCTGGCCGTCATCACCAATGACATCTATACCCGCGAGGATGGCGAATACCTGATGCGCGCCCAGGCCCTGCCGGCGGCCCGGATCCGCGCGGTCGAAACCGGCGGCTGCCCGCATACCGCGATCCGCGAGGATGCCTCGATCAACCTTGCCGCGCTGGCCGATCTCTCCGCCACCTTTCCCGACCTCGACCTGGTGCTGATCGAATCGGGCGGCGACAACCTGGCCGCCACCTTCAGCCCGGAACTGGTGGACCTGACCATCTATGTGATCGACGTGGCCGCCGGGCAGGATATTCCGCGCAAGGGCGGGCCGGCCCTGACCGGCTCGGACATCCTGCTGGTGAACAAGTGCGACCTGGCCCCGCATGTGGGGGTGTCGCTTGACGAAATGCGCGGCGACCTTGACCGGATGCGCGCCGGGCGCCCCTATGTGATGGGCGAAATGCGCCGGGGCAGGGGGGTGGAGGCGCTGATTGCCCTGCTGGCGGAACTGGGCGGGCTGTAGGGCCTGTCCTCGTTTACCTTGCGCCCCCGGTTTCAGTCATTTTTCGCCATCGCGGCGTTAGAGCATGTCGCGTCAAATCGTACCTGCTTCGCCAGGGGCGCGCAAGCGGCCCGGGCATGCGCCCGCCCGCCCCCGTCGTGCCAGAGGCACGCTTTCAGCGTGACGGCGGGCGCATTCGCGCCCACCCGGGCGGCCGCCTGCCCTTTGTTGGTGCCGCACTGACACCAATCAAACGCGACATGCTCTAATTCTGCTTGAAAAGGGTCCACCTTGCCTGCGCAGAATTGTCTGGCACTGGCGGAAAATGACTGGAACCGGGGGTTAGACGAGTGAGGACAGGCCCTAGCCCTGCCCGCCAGGGTCGCCCCCAGCGGCTCGAAAAATGCCCTCAAAACCGCCGGATTCGCGCGAGATGCGCATTTTGCGACATGCCCTAACGCCTTGAAAAACCAGAACAACGGATAAAATTTTCCGGTTTCTCGTTCGGCTTAAACGAATGTTCACGGATGGCTGCCAGAAAGGACGCAAATGCGTTGGTCAGGTCCGGGGTTGTCCCGGCCCGCCAAGTGAATGCGTGCCCGATAGGAGACCGAAATGCGCCTGCCGTTCAGTACCAACATCTCGTTCAAACTGCCCGCGATGATCTTCGCCATGGTTGCCATCGCCGTTGGCGTGGCCAGCGGCCTGGCCTATTATCAACAGCGCGACGCCTTGCAGAACGCTGCACAAGACCGGCTGCAATCCCTGGTCGATCAGCGCGCAACACGGGTGCAGGACGCTTTCAACACCATCGCCCAGGACCTCACCATCACCGCGGCACGCGAGGCAACCATGCGCGGGCTGGTCGAGTTTTCGCGCGGCTGGGACAAGATCATGTGGGACAGCGATGTCGATTATCCCGGCGAGATCCTGCAAAAACTCTATATCCAGGAAAACCCCAATCCCGCCGATCAACGGGCAAATCTCGACCAGGCCGGTGATTCGTCGTTCTGGTCGGAAGCGCATGCCCGCATCCACCCGGAATTCCGTGCCGAGCGGGAACTCTACGGCTATGCCGACATCTTCCTGATCGACATGGATGGCAACGTGCTCTATTCCGTGGCCAAACAGCCCGATTTTGCCACCAACCTGCAGGATGGAAAATGGAAGGATAGCGGGCTGGCCGCGGCCTATCGCGCAGCTCTCGAGGCGCCCCAGGGGCAGATCCGCTTTCAGGATTTCTCGGAATACGGCCCCAGGGGAAATGCGCTGGCAAGCTTCATGGCCATGCCGGTCTTTTCCAAGGATGGCGACCGGCTGGGCGTGATCGCTTTTGAATTGTCCACCGGCCTGCTGACCGGCCTGGTGGCCGAGGCGGACGGGCTGGGGAAAACCGGCGATGCCTACCTCGTCGGCCCCGACCACAAGCTGCGGACCGCCCCGCGGCTGAGCAAGGCAGATGTCGTGCCCGCCAGCACCGTCTCGAACCCGGCCATCGACCAGGCCATGGATGGCAAGAGCGGGGTGGTCGAGCTCACCGATGAAACCGGCGCCCATTCCATCGCCGCCTTCACGCCGCTTGATGTCTTTGGTCAGAAATGGGCCCTGGTGGCAGGTCAGGCCAAATCCGAAATCTTTGCCAGCATTACCCGCCTCAAGGAATTGCTGATCATCAGTGCGCTGGCGGTTGTCGCCGGGTTCTCGGTGCTGGCGGCGCTTTTCGCCCAAAGCCTGACCCGACCGCTCTGGCGGGTGGTCTCGGCCATGAAGGAAATTGCCCAGGGCCAGTATGACAACAAGGTGCCGGACACCAACCGCCGCGATGAAATCGGCGTGATTGCCCGCACGCTGGACGACATCCGCTGCAAGCTGTCCAGGGGCAAGAAGGAAGAATACGAAAACACCTTCCGCGGCGTGGCGTTCGATGCCTCCTCTGCCTGTATCATGATGGCGGATGCGGATATGAACATCACCTCGATCAACCCGGCCCTGATCGCGGTCCTGACCGAACATCGCGAGGAGTTTCGCAAGAACTACCCGGATTTTGACCCCGAACAGGCGATCGGCTCGCAGATGGATTTCTATCACCCCGAACATATGCGCGAACGCATCCGGGAATTGCTGCGCGATCCTGAAAACCTGCCCTATACCGCCAATATTTCCATTGGCGAAGCCCGGTTTGCCCTGCAGATCGCCATGGTCACCGAGGAAGACGGCACCCCCATGGGCTATGTGGTCGAATGGACCGACACCACCCGCGAATTCCTCAACACCGCCATTCTCAACGCGATTGATGCAAGCCAGGTCAAGGCCGAGTTCACCAAGGAAGGCATGTTCCTGTCCGCCAACCAGCGTTTTGTGGACATGATGGGCGGTGACATTGCCACACTCGAAGGCAAGCATGGCAGTCAGGTCTTCGATTTTGATCCCAAGCTCGAGGCCGAGCGCGGTGCCGTGTTCGACCGTCTCTCCAAGGGCGAATCCATCGTCGGAACCTTCATTCTGCCCCGTGGCAACGGGCGGAAGGCCATCGTTGACGGCAGTTTCTCCCCGGTTTGCGATTCCCAGGGCAACCTGCTGCGCATCCTCATGCTGGGCAATGATGTGACCGAGGCGCGCCTGGCCATTGAGGCCGCCGATGCCCGCCGCGAGGTCATGCGTGCCGCCCAGGCGGAAGTGGTCGATGGCCTGCGCATGGGGCTTGGTCAGCTTGCCGAAGGCAACCTGACGGTGAAGCTCGAAAAGGAATTCAGCCCGGAATACGAACAACTGCGCGCCGATTTCAACAAGACCGGCGAACGCCTGCTGGCGGCCATGCGTGCGGTGGTTGAAAATGCCGACCTGATCCGGGGCGAAGCCGCCGAAATCGCCAATGCGGCCGATGACCTGTCTTCGCGCACCGAACGCCAGGCCGCAACCCTGGAAGAAACCGCTTCGGCACTTGACCAGCTTACCAGTTCGGTCACCTCCGCCGCGGATGGCGCCGCGCTGGCCAGTGAAATTGTCCAGAAGGCCCGGGAAAATGCCGAGGCTTCCGGCGAAGTCGTGCGCGAAGCCGTCGGCGCCATGAGCGAGATCGAGCATTCTTCCAAGCAGATCTCCAAAATCACCGGCGTGATCGACGATATCGCCTTCCAGACCAACCTGCTGGCTCTCAATGCCGGGGTCGAGGCCGCGCGTGCCGGTGAGGCCGGCCGTGGCTTTGCCGTGGTCGCCTCGGAAGTGCGCGCCCTGGCGCAACGCTCTTCCGAAGCGGCGCGCGAGATCAACGAGTTGATTTCGGCTTCCGGTTCACAGGTCAAACGCGGTGTCGAACTGGTCGATGCAACCGGCGAGGCCCTGGCTGAAATCGTCACTTCGGTTTCCGAAATCAATCAGAAGGTCAGCGAAATTGCCGTGTCCTCGCGTGAGCAAAGCTCGGGTCTTGCCGAAATCAATGAAGCGGTCAATCAGCTCGACCAGGTAACCCAGCAAAACGCCGCGATGTTCGAGCAAACCACGGCCGCAAGCCATGCCCTGACCCGCGAAGCCGAAACCCTGACCGAAACCACATCCCGCTTCAATATCGGCCTCGGCCAGGGCGGTCAGGCAGAAGGCGCATCGGTTGTTACCCTCGAGACAGGTGCGACGACCGCATCCGTCCAAAGCCCCCCGGCCGCGGCCCCTGCCGCAGGTGGAAGTGGTCCGGCGCCGGCGGTGGCGACCGAACCGGAGGTGGAAATCGAGGAAGACTGGGATGATTTCTGAAGCCCCGACCCTTTTCGCATCTGATCCGGGAGGCTCCCCTTGAACGTGGCAAAGGCTGTCAGGGTTCTCATCGTCGATGATTCCCCTTCCATGCGGAAACTGATTCGATTGAGCCTTGCAAAAGACCCGGAAATCGAAGTGGTCGCCGAAGCAGGGAATGCCCGTGCCGCACGTGATGCCGTCAATGCATTCCACCCGGACGTGATGACACTGGATGTGGAAATGCCTGAAATGGATGGGCTCGAATTCCTGCGCCGCCTGATGCGGGCCCGTCCGATGCCGGTGGTCATGGTCTCGTCCCTGACCGAGCGGGGCAGCGCAGCGGCGGTGCGGGCCCTGTCGCTGGGGGCCGTTGAATGCATTGCCAAGCCGAAAGACCGGGTGGGCCTGTTCGACGGTCTGGCTGATACCTTGAAAATGGCTGCCAGGGCGCAGGTGCGACGCATGCGCGGTTCTGCGCCTCCCCGAAAGGCTGTTGGAGCGGATTTTCAATGGAATGGCAAAATCCTGTTGATTGGTGCTTCTACCGGTGGTGTTGAAGCATTGGAAACGGTGTTGTCGCAATTTCCCGCCAATTGCCCGCCAACGCTGATCACACAGCATATGCCGGCGCAGTTTCTGGTCAATTTTGCCTCCCGGCTGAACAAGAACTGCGCCCCTGAAATCAAGCTTGCCGCCAACGACGAAGAACTGCAGCAGGGCTGTGTCCGTATCGCTCCCGGTGGCGAAACGCATTTGCATCTGAGCGCGGATATGCCTGCCAGAACATTGTTGCGTCCCGGCCCCAAGCAAACCGGGCACCGGCCTTCGGTCGATGTGATGTTTTCCTCTGCCCTGGCGCATGCGCCGAATGTTGTTGCGGCCTTGTTGACGGGAATGGGCGCGGATGGAGCAGAAGGCATGCGGCAGCTCCGGGAGAAGGGGGCGTTCTGCATCGCTCAGGACAAGGAAAGCTCGGTTGTGTACGGAATGCCGCGCGTTGCCTGCGAAAAGGGTGGCGTCGATATATCCCTCGGCTTGTCAGAAATTGCTGAAAACATGCTGCGCCGCGCTTCTGTCATGCCGGCAGGTGGACGAGTGAAACAGGAGGTTGGGTAAATGACAGCGACGGCAAAACGAATTTATATTTCGCAAGGGGAATACGCGATTTCGGATTGCGAGCATGAGGTGATTGCAACGCTTCTGGGCAGTTGCGTTTCGGCCTGCATATGGGATTCGGTTCGAAAGATTGGCGGGATGAACCATGTCCTGTTCTCGGATGAAACCAAGGATGCCGGGGAGCAGTTCGGCCACGGGGTCAACGGAATGGAATTGCTGATCAACGGTCTGTTGCGCCAGGGGGCCGAGCGCGGGCGACTTCGCGCCAAGGTTTTCGGCGGGGCTTCCATGATTGCCGGGCTGTCGCGTGCTGGCGAAAAGAATGGCGAATTCGTCCTCGATTTCCTGGCGCGTGAGGGGATCGCCCATGTTGGCGGTGATCTCGGCGGGACATTGGCGCGCCGCCTGGAGTTCTGGCCGACAACCGGGCGGGCGCGGATCAAGCTGGTCAACAAGCGGGTGGAAACCGCCCCGATCAAGCAGGAAACCCACGACGTGGAACTGTTTTAAGCCGGAGCCTCCGCCCGGATTGCCTGCCAAAATGGGTACGCGCCGGGGGCGCAAGATAAATGAGGACAGGCCCTAAGGCTCGGTGCCACCTC
>CAZPDV010000068.1:0-8679 GCA_964585355.1 uncultured Aliiroseovarius sp. | reverse complement strand
CTGGGAGGCCTTTGCCGACGAATTCTCGACCATCCTCAGCCGCCAGTTGGATAGCTGAGATGGGGGCCGCAGTGGGAAATCCGCAGGTCAGGCGCGCCCGGCGCGGGCGTCGGCGGGGCAAGCATCGCCGGGTCATGGCCGAGATCAACGTGACGCCCTTCGTGGACGTGATGCTGGTGTTGCTGATCATCTTCATGGTGGCGGCGCCGCTTCTGACCGTGGGGGTGCCGGTGGAACTGCCCAAGACCGCGGCCGGCGCCTTGCCGGCGGTCGAGGAGGAGCCCCTGACCATCACGCTTACCGCCGATGGCCGGGTGGTGCTGCAAAAGACCGAGGTGCCGCGCGAGGCGCTGATCGCCCGGCTCAGGGCCATTGCCGCCGAGCGCACCGATGACAAGGTGTTCCTGCGCGCCGACGGGGCGGTGCGGTATGAGGAGTTTGCCCAGATCCTGGGGGCGCTCAATGCCGCCGGCTTTACCAATGTCGGCCTGGTCACAGACGGCGACGGGCCGGCGCTGGACGGGGCCCAGGCCGCCCCCGCCGATACGGGCGGCGAATAGCCGGGAGGACAGGCAGGCCCCATGAAAACCGGCCTCATCATATCCGGTCTGGCGCATCTGGCGCTGATCCTGTGGCTGCTGTTCGGCGGGTTGCTCATGCCGGCGCCGGAACAGGATTTTGTCGAGATCAGCCAGGTGTCGCTGCTCACGCCCGAAGAATTTGCCGCGCTGAGCGCGCCGCCGCCCCAGCCGGCCGCACCGGCCGCTGCGCCGCCGCCTCCGGCGCGCCCGGCCGCGCCCCCGCCGGCGCCCGAGCCGCCCAGCCCGGAGCCGCCGGCCCCGCAACCCGCGCCCGCGCAACAGGCGCAGCCCACGCCGCCCGCGCCGGAAAGCGCCCCGGCCAATATCGACCGGGTGGCGCCGCAACCGGCGCCCGAGCCTGACCCGCAGGCAGAGGTGGCGCCGGTGGTGCGCGAGGAGGTGGCGCCTTCGCCGGCGGCCGAGCAACCGGCCCCGGAAACCCCCGCCACCGCCCCCGAGGCCGCCACGACCGAGATCGTCACCGAAGCGACCCGGACCGCCGATCTGGCCCCGGCCAGCGCGCCGCGCCCGCCGGTGCGGCCCGCCCGCCCGGCGCCGTCGCCCGAACCGGCGCCCGAACCCTCCCCCGCGCCGCCCGCCGATGCGGTGGCTGACGCGGTGGCCCAGGCCGTGGCCGAGGCGGTCAGCGAAACCGCGCCCGCGCCGCCCTCCAGCCCGCCGGCGCCCACCGGCCCGCCGCTTACCGCCGGCGAAACCCGCGCCTTCCAGGTGGCGGTGGGCAATTGCTGGAATGTGGGCTCCTTGTCATCCGAGGCTCTGGCGACCACAGTGGTGGTGGGGGTCTCCATGACCCGCGACGGCAAGCCCGAGATCGGCTCGATCCGGCTGGTCTCGTTCTCGGGCGGGTCCGAGGCGGCGGCACGGCGTGCCTATGAAACCGCGCGGCGGGCGATCATCCGCTGCGGCGCGACCGGCTATAATCTGCCGAGGGACAAGTATGAACAGTGGAAAGAGATTGAAATGACTTTCAACCCGGAGAATATGAGGATCAAATGAGCGTGCACAAATCCATCCTCCCCGCCCTTGCCTGGCTGGCGCTTGCGCTGCTGGTGCCGTCTGGCGCGCTGCAGGCGGCGCCGCTGCGCATCGAGATCACCGAAGGCGTGATCGAGCCTCTGCCCTTTGCCGTGCCCGATTTTCAGGCCGAAAATGCCGGCGCCCGGGAGCTGGCTCGGCAGATTTCGCGGGTGGTGGCGGCCGACCTGGCGGGCACCGGGCTGTTTCGCGAGGTGCCGGCCTCGGCCTATATTTCCACCGTCACCAGTTTTTCGAGCCCGATCCAGTATGCCGACTGGAAGGCGATCAATGCCCAGGCGCTGATCACCGGGGCGGTTGCCACCGGGGCGGGCGGCAAGGTCACGGTCAAGTTTCGCCTGTTCGATGTCTTCGGTCAGGCCCAGCTGGGCGACGGGCTGCAATTTGCCGGCTCCGAGGCCTCCTGGCGGCGGATGGCGCACAAGGTGGCGGATGCGGTCTATAGCCGGATCACCGGCGAGGCCGGCTATTTCGACAGCCGGGTGGTGTTTGTCAGCGAAAGCGGACCCAAGAATGCCCGGCTCAAGCGGCTGGCGATCATGGATTATGACGGCGCCAACCTGGCCTATCTGACCGACAGCTCGGCGCTGGTGCTGGCGCCGCGGTTTTCGCCCAGCGGCGACCGGCTGCTCTATACCTCCTACGAAACCGGGTTTCCGAAAATCTACATGCTGGATATCGCCAAGGTCCGGCGCCGCGCCCTGCCCACGCCCCAGGGCAACATGAGCTTTGCGCCGCGCTTCTCGCCCGATGGCCGATCGGTGGTGTTCTCGCTTGAACAGGGCGGCAATACCGACCTCTACCGGATGAATATCGACGGCTCCAACGTGGTGCGCCTGACCCGGGCGCCGTCGATCGAGACCGGCCCCTCGTTTTCGCCGGATGGCAGCCAGATCGTGTTCACCTCGGACCGCTCCGGCAGCCCGCAGCTTTACGTGATGCCGGCAGGCGGCGGCGAGGCCCGGCGCATCAGCTTCGGCCCCGGCCGCTACAACACGCCGGTCTGGTCGCCGCGCGGCGACCTGATCGCCTTTACCAAGCAGAATGCCGGGCGGTTTCATATCGGGGTGATGCGGGTGGATGGCTCCGAGGAGCGGCTGCTGACCGCTTCCTTCCTGGACGAAGGCCCGACCTGGGCGCCAAACGGGCGGGTGATCATGTTCTCAAGGGTCAGCCAGGGGGCGCAGGGCGATTCCGCGCTGTTCATGGTCGATATCACCGGGCGCAACCTGCGCCGGGTACAGACCCCCGGCCCGGCGTCGGACCCGTCCTGGTCGCCATTGCAATAGCCTTGTTTTCAAGGGCCGACATGCGTGATAGAGTGAGTGAAAGAGCAGAAAAGGATAACCACATGCGACATCTGACACGGGCGGGACTGCTGATCATGGTGCTGGGGGCCGCGGCCTGCACCAATCCGGGGCGCTTTGGCGCCGGCGGCACTGGCAGCGGCAGCGAGGGCACCATGGTGCCGGGCTCGGCCGCCGATCCCACCAGCCCGGCCTATTTCCAGCAGACCGTGGGCGACCGGGTGCTGTTTGCGGTCGATCAGGCCACCCTGTCGGCCGAGGCCCGCGACATCCTGACCAAACAGGCGGCCTGGCTGATGGACAACCCCGCCTATACCGCGATCATCGAGGGGCACGCGGATGAGCAGGGCACCCGCGAATACAACCTGGCCCTGGGCGCGCGCCGGGCCAGTGCGGTGCAGAATTTCCTGATTGAACAAGGGGTTGCGCCGAACCGCCTGCGCACGGTCAGCTATGGCAAGGAACGCCCGATCGCGATCTGTTCGGACGAAAGCTGCTATGCCCAGAACCGCCGGGCGGTGACCGTGCTTTCGGCCGGCGGCGTCACCAGCTAGCGCCGGCAGGCATCCGTATGAAGGGGAAGGAAATGCTCAAGAGATTTGTCCTGCTGGCCGGGTTCGTGGCCCTGTCCGGGGCGGCGATGGCCCAGTCCCGGGCCGAGACGCTGGCCGATATCCGGCAGGAATTGTCGGTGCTGTATGTGCAGATCCAGCAGCTCAAGACCGAGCTTTCCACCACCGGCGCGCCCAGCGGTGCGGGCGGGGCCGGGACGCTTCTGGACCGGATCGACGCCATCGAGGCGGCGCTGGCCGACCTTACCGGCCGCACCGAGGCGCTGGAGCATCGCATCGACCAGATCGTGCGCGACGGCACCAACCGGATCGGCGATCTTGAGTTTCGGCTGGTCGAGCTCGAAGGCGGCGATGTCAGCCAGCTGGGCGAGACCACCACGCTGGGCGGCGGGGCGGCGCCTTCGGGGCCGGCGGTCGCCCCCCCGGACAATGGCGGCGGGGCCGAACTGGCGGTGGGCGAGCAGGCCGATTTCGATGCCGCCAGGGCGGCGCTCGAGGCCGGCAGCTTTGCCGACGCCGCCGCCCGCTTTGCCGCCTTTACCGACACCTATCCCGGCAGCCCGCTGGCGGCGCAGGCCCATTACCTGCGCGGGCGGGCGCTGGCCGGGCTGGACCAGACCACCCAGGCGGCGCGGGCCTATCTGACCTCGTTTTCCGGCGATCCGAACGGCCCCTATGCGCCGGATGCGCTCTATGAGCTTGGCGCGGCGCTGGGCGAGCTTGGCCAGCAGGCCGAGGCCTGTGCGACGCTGGCCGAGGTGGGCAAGCGCTTTGCCGATTCGCCCAGGGTGGCGGATGCCGAGGCCGAGCGCCAGCGGCTTGCCTGCAACTGAGCCGCCAGGCCCGCAGGCCGCGTTTGCCGCGGCGCTGACGGCGGCGGAAGGCCGGGCGCGGCTGGGCGCGCTGGGGCTGGCGGTGTCGGGCGGCGGCGATTCCATGGCGCTGATGCTGCTGGCGCGGGACTGGGCCGGGGCGCGCGGGGTGTCCCTCAAGGTGGCGACGGTGGATCACGGCCTGCGCTCGGAGGCGGCGGAGGAGGCCCGCATGGTGGCCGGGGCGGCGCGCGAACTGGGCCTTTCGCATGATATTCTGACCTGGGACGAGGCCCCGGGCCGGGGCAACCTTCAGGATGCCGCCCGGCAGGCGCGGTATCGGCTGCTGGCGGATTGGGCCGGGGCGCAGGGGCTGGACGCGGTGGCGCTGGGCCATACCCTTGATGACCAGGCCGAGACCTTTCTGGCGCGGCTGGCGCGGGGCTCGGGGGTGGACGGGCTGGCGGCGATGCGCGATGACTGGCACCGGCAGGGCATGCGCTGGCTCCGGCCGCTTCTGACGGTGCGGCGGGGCGATCTGCGCGATTTCCTGACCGGGCGCGGCGTCGGCTGGGTCGAGGATCCCAGCAATGACGATCCGCGCTTTCAGCGGGTGCGCGCGCGCCGGGCGCTCGAGGCGCTGGCGCCGCTGGGGCTGGACGCGCCCACGCTTGCCGCCACTGCCGCCCGCCTGACCCAGGCGCGGGCGGTGCTGGCGCGGGCGGCGTTCGAGGCGGCCGGGGCGGTGTGCCGGGTCGAGGCGGGCGATGTCCGGCTTGCGGCGGCGGCCTTCGATTTGCCCGAGGAAACCCGGTTTCGGCTGTTTGCGCATGCGCTGGGCTGGGTGGCGTCGGCCCGGTACCGGCCGCGGCTGAACGCCCTGGCCGCGGCATTGGCGGCGGTTCGGCGGGGCGAGGCGCGCGCGCTGCATGGCTGCCTGATCCGGCCCGAACCGGAGGGGCAGGGCGGGGGCGTGCGCATCTGTCGCGAATACCAGGCGGTAAGGTCGCTGACCGCCGCGCCCGGCCGGCTGTGGGACAATCGCTGGCGGCTGCGCGGGCCGGACCGGGGCTGTCACATCCGGGCGCTGGGGGCGGCCATTGCCGACTGCCCCGACTGGCGCGCCACCGGGCGGCCGCGCATGGCGCTGATGGCCGACCCGGCCGTGTTTCGCGAGGGCGTGCTGATCGCGGCGCCGCTGGCCGGGCTGGCGCGGGGCTGGCAGGCGGAATTCAGCCCCATTCGCGGAGATTTCGCCGCGTCGCTTTTATCGCATTGAACCTTCGGCAATCATCCCTATTTTAGACAGGCATGCGCGGGGCGGGGATGCCCTTGTGCCCTGATAAGGAGAAAAACGTGGGTAACGCGAGAAACTTTGCCTTCTGGATCGTTCTGTTTCTGCTGATTCTGGCCCTGTTCAACCTGTTTTCCAACGGTCAGAATTCGATGTCCTCGTCCGAGGTTGCCTATTCCCAGTTTGTTGACGAAGTGAAAAACGGCGATGTGACCAGGGTCCGGGTTGATGGCGAGCGCGTCACCTTTCGCGGTGCCGACGGCAGGGAGCATTATACCATCACCCCGTTCGACGCGATGAACGATGCGATGGTGACCAAGCTGCTGCTGGACAACAACGTACAGATCGAGGCGGTGCCGCAGGAGCAATCGGGCTTTGTCTCGCTGCTGTCGCTGCTGTTGCCGGTGCTGATCCTGATCGGGTTCTGGTTCTTCATGATGAACCGCATGCAGGGGGGCGGCAAGGGTGGCGCCATGGGCTTTGGCAAGTCCAAGGCCAAGATGCTGACCGAACGCGAGGGGCGGGTGACCTTTGACGACGTGGCCGGGATCGACGAGGCCAAGGAGGAGCTTGAGGAGATTGTCGAGTTCCTGCGCAACCCGCAGAAATTCTCGCGCCTGGGCGGCACCATTCCCAAGGGCGCGCTGCTGGTGGGGCCGCCGGGCACCGGTAAAACCCTGCTGGCCCGCGCCATTGCCGGCGAGGCAGGCGTGCCGTTCTTTACCATCTCCGGTTCGGATTTCGTGGAAATGTTCGTGGGCGTCGGCGCCAGCCGGGTGCGCGACATGTTCGAACAGGCCAAGAAGAACGCGCCCTGCATCGTCTTTATCGACGAGATCGACGCGGTGGGCCGTTCGCGCGGCGTCGGCTATGGCGGCGGCAATGACGAGCGCGAGCAGACGCTCAACCAGCTTCTGGTCGAGATGGACGGGTTCGAGGCCAATGAGGGCGTGATCATCCTGGCGGCCACCAACCGGCCCGATGTGCTGGACCCGGCGCTGTTGCGCCCCGGCCGCTTCGACCGGCAGGTGCAGGTGACCAACCCCGACATCAAGGGGCGCGAAAAGATCCTTGCCGTGCATGCCCGCAAGGTGCCGCTGGGCCCGGATGTGGACCTGCGCATCATCGCCCGCGGGACGCCCGGTTTTTCCGGTGCGGATCTGGCCAACCTGGTGAACGAGGCGGCGCTGACCGCGGCCCGGCTGGGCCGGCGCTTTGTCACCATGGAGGATTTCGAGTTCGCCAAGGACAAGGTGATGATGGGCCCCGAGCGGCGCTCGATGGTGATGACGGATGACGAGAAAAAGCTCACCGCCTATCACGAGGCCGGCCATGCCATCGTCGGCATGAACGTGCCGCAGCATGACCCGGTGCACAAGGTCACCATCATTCCGCGCGGCCGTGCGCTGGGGGTCACCTTCTATCTGCCCGAGCGTGACAAGCTGTCGATGACCAAGACCGCGGCGCTGTCCTCGCTGGCTTCGGTGATGGGCGGCAAGGCGGCCGAGGAGCTGACCTTCGGCAAGGAAAACGTGACCAACGGCGCCTATAGCGACATTCAGCACGCCACCAACCTGGCCACCACCATGGTCAGCCAGTGGGGCATGTCCGACAAGCTGGGCAATATCAACTATACCACCACCCAGGAAAGCTTCCTTGGCAACCAGTCGCAGTTCAATGCTTCGGCCGAGAGCCGCCGGCTGATCGACGAAGAGGTGCGCCGGCTGATCGACGAGGCCTATGCCCGCGCGGTGGATATCCTCAAGACCCATGCCGAGGAGTTTGAAAACCTGGCGCAGGGGCTGCTGGAATACGAAACGCTCACCGGCGAGGACGTGAACCGGGTGATCCGGGGCGAGCCGCCCAGGGGCGACGGCGATGACGAGGATACGCCCGATGAAGGCGGCGCTTCGGTCACCTCGATCCCCAAGACCAAGCCGAAAAAATCCAGGCCCGAGGGCGATGGCGGGCTGGAGCCCGAGCCCACGGCCTGAGCCGCCCTTTTGCAAGAAATTGGAACCCCGGAAGCAGGCACGACTTCCGGGGTTTTCGTTTGAACCGGGCGCAGGCGGCGATTTAGTCGCGCGAAAGGTCGCAATCCCGCTGACGCAGGGCAAAAGCCATTGTATACCTCGGTGGACAAGATGCCGCACCGGGAGGCCGGCGCCGGATCGGGAGCACGGGAGGGAAACCGCATGAGCCACAAGACCGATATCGAAATTGCCCGCGAGGCCAACAAGCTTCCCATTCAGCAGATCGGCGCCAGGCTGGGCATTCCCGAGGAAAGCCTCGTGCCCTATGGCCATGACAAGGCCAAGGTCAGCCAGGCCTTTATCGAGGGGCTGGCCGGGCGCCCCGATGGCCGGCTGATCCTGGTCACCGCGATCACCCCGACCCCGGCGGGCGAGGGCAAGACGACGACGACGGTGGGGCTGGCCGACGGGCTCAACCGGATCGGCAAGAAGGCAGCGGTCTGCATCCGCGAGGCCTCGCTTGGCCCGTGTTTCGGCATGAAGGGCGGCGCGGCCGGCGGCGGCTATGCCCAGGTGGTGCCGATGGAGGACATGAACCTGCATTTCACCGGCGATTTTCACGCCATTACCTCGGCCCACAACCTGCTCAGCGCGATGATCGACAACCATATCTATTGGGGCAACGAGCTGGGCATCGACGAACGCCGGGTCAGCTGGAAGCGGGTCATGGACATGAACGACCGGGCCCTGCGCGACATGGTGGTCAGCCTGGGCGGGGTCGCCAACGGTTTTCCGCGCCAGACCGGCTTTGACATTACCGTGGCCAGCGAGGTCATGGCGATCCTGTGCCTGGCCAATGACCTGAAGGATCTGCAAAAGCGGCTGGGCGATATCATCGTGGCTTATACCCGCAAGCGCGAGCCGATCTATGCCCGCGACATCGGCGCCGATGGGGCGATGACGGTGCTGCTCAAGGATGCGATGCAGCCCAACCTGGTGCAGACGCTGGAAAACAACCCGGCCTTTGTCCATGGTGGGCCGTTTGCCAATATCGCGCATGGGGCGAACTCGATCATCGCCACCA
>CAZPDV010000067.1:0-8811 GCA_964585355.1 uncultured Aliiroseovarius sp. | reverse complement strand
TCGGGCGCGACCCTCGCATTTTTACCCGATTTCAATGAAGCGTATCTTGTTTCCACTATACTAGCGCAGCGCCACCAGCCGCCCCTGGACATCCAGCAGAAACGCCGTGCCCTGCACGATCGCCGGGCGCGACGCGGCCCCGGCCGGCAAAGCCACGCTGCGCACCAGCGCGCCGTCCTCGGGGTTGAAGGCGCGCATCTGCCCGTCCGAGGAAGCCACCCAAAGCAGCCCGCCGGCCAGAACCGGGCCGAAATTGGCATAGATCGCCTTGCGCCGGCGCGCCCGCTCCTGGGTGAAATAGGGCAGATCCACCGCCCAGATGCGGCTGCCATTCCTGGCATCGAGCCGCACCAGCTTGGCCTCGTCCGAGATCAGGAACACCGAGCCGCCGCTGACCCAGACCGGCCCGGTGGCGCCATCGGGCGCGCTCCACAGCCGCTTGCCATCCTGCAACGAGGTGGCAATGGTCCGCCCCACCGCATTGCCGGCATAGACCACGCCGGCCTTGACCACCGGCTCGCCGGTAATATCGGTGATCAGGGAATATCCCCGCCCCGGCCGCCGCCCGGCCACCACCACGTTCCATTTCTGCACCCCGCTCTGGCGCTGCGCCGCCACCAGCTCGCCCGACGAGAACGGGAACAGCACCGTGTCGCCGGCCACGGCCGGGCTCGAGGCGCCGACAATGCCGCTTGCCTTGGGGGTGGCGTCGATTTCCCAGTTGATCCGGCCGGTGCCGGCATCCAGGGCAAGGCCGCGATTATCCTTCGAGACCACGAAAACCTGCCCGTCCACCACGGTTGGCGCCCCCGATACCGGCGCGTCCAGCTTCTGGGTCCAGAGCACCGCGCCGCTGCTGGCATCCAGCGCGCTGAGCGTGCCAAAGCCGGTGCTCACGAACAAGGTGCCGTTCGCCACCGCCAGCCCGCCGCCGGTGGCATCGTCGGCACGCTCGGTCGGGGGCGTCAGGTCGCGCTGCCACAAAACCGCGCCGGCAGTGGAAATGGCGCTGACCAGCGACCGGCTGTCCATGACAAAGACGGCCCCGTTTGCCGCCACCGGATCGGCGGTGATGCGATGCTTGCGGTCATTGCCCTGGCCGATCTTGACCGACCACAGCACCTGCGGCGCGCTGGAAAAGGCCGGTTGCACCAGCGCATGGTCGGGCTCGCCCGCCCGGTGGGTCCAGGCGGTATAGGTGACCGGCGCCGGCAGGCTGATCGGCTCGGCCCGGTTTTCCGGTGCAGTTTGCGCCGCGCTGTCCGCCCCGCCCGTGAAGACGTCGCGCAGGCCGATGCGTTCGCCCGGCAGGATCTCTTCCCTGGTGCAGGCCGCCCCCGCCGCCACAAGCGCAATCAGCGCCATGTTGGTTACCATCCGGCTTGTTTTCACAGCTTTCGTCCCCCTCATAGGTCCGCCCAGATCCGCCGCAGTTCTTCCCGTTCGGCCCAGGGCCGCGGGCCGGGCGCTCACCCGGCTTCGGGTGTCGCCCCCAGCGCCACAATCAACTGTGTCGCCCGCTGGCGCAAGGGCGCCGAGGCATCATTGTCCACCAAAATCGCCTGCAGGCGGGAAATTGCCGCCTCCTTGCGCCCCAATTCGATCTCGACCAGCGCCGATTGCTCTTCCGCCAGCACCCGAAACGGCGCCCCGGCCCTGGTCAGCGGCTCCAGCAGCGCCAGCCTTTCCTCGGCCGGCCGGTCGCCCGCCATGGCGATCTTCAGCGCCGCCAGATCCTTGTAAAGCGGCGAAACCGACGGGTCCGCGGCCACCTGTTCCAGCGCCGCCAGGTCGCCCCCGGCCCCGGCCGCCAGCAACGCCACCACGGCGCCGGTATCGCCCTCGGCCTCGATCGCGGCAAAGGCCTTGGCCCGCGCCGCCGGGTCGTCAAGCGCCAGCGCCGCGTTCAGCGCATCGCCAAGCGCCTGCGCCTGGGCCTCGGCCCGGGCCTTGCGCCATTCATTGAAGGCCGCGCCCCCGACGATCAGAACCACCGCCAGCACCGCGATCCAGCCATATTTGCGCATTGCCGCAAAAAGCCGGTCGCGGCGCAGCTCTTCGGTAACTTCGTCAATGAAATGTTCAGGATTGCTCACCAATCTGCCTCCAGAGCCTTTGCCGCGCCTTTGGCGGCAATCTGCCTCCTTTTGCCCGATTTGAACCGGAAAGCCAAGCCATGCCGCCCCCGCCCACATCGCCCCGCCACAGCTTGCTCCAGAGCATGCGCCACCGCCCTGCCGGCCGGCGCTGGACCAACCGGTACAGAATTTGCCGCCGGGGCTTGTGATTCGTCGGGAGGCAGCATATTTCACGGAAAACCGGAGCAACAAAAAGACAAAATTCGTCAGGGAACCCCATGCGCATCATTCCTTTCATTACGGCGGGTCTCGTGGTTGTCGGCCTGTTCCTGTTGCTGTTTGAACGCGAGCCGGTGATGGATTTCGCCCGCAACCAGGCCACGGCGATTTTCGGGGGCAGCCCGACGCCCGAGCCCCCTGACGCGCAGCAGGCGGCGCAGGCGCCGGCGCAGGCGGAGACCGGCACGGCGGATGAGGGGGCCGGGACCATATCGGTAATCGCCGTGAAGTCCGTGGCGCAAGAGATTGATTCCGCTGTGCTTTTGCATGGCCGGACCGAGGCCTCCCGGCAGGTCATGGTCAAGGCCGAAACCTCGGGCCAGGTGATCTCGCCGCCACGGGCCAAGGGGAGCTGGGTCGAAGAGGGGGACGTGTTGTGCGAGCTTGACCCGGGGACCCGCGAGGCGGCGCTGTCCGAGGCGCTGGCGCGTCTGGCCGAAGCCCGCGCCCGGGTGCCGGAGGCCCGCGCGCGGGTGGCCGAGGCCGAAAGCCGGGTGCCGGCGGTCAAGGCGGCGCTGGCCGAGGCCAAAAGCCGGGTGCCCACCGCCCGGGCCGGGCTGGCCAATGCCGAAAGCCAGGTGACGGCCGCCGAGGCCTCGCTTGCCGATGCCGAGGCCCGCCTGCCCGCCGCCCAGGCGCGGGTGGCCGAGGCCCGCGCCCGGCTCAACCAGGCCCAGGCCGACCTGGAGCGGGCGCAGAAGCTCAAGGAAGGCGGCTATGCCAGCCAGGCCCGGGTCGATGCCGCCCAGGCCGCGCTCGAATCGGCGCGGGCCGGGCTGGAAGGGGCGATTTCGCAACTGGAAAGCGCGCGCGCCGGGGTCGAATTGGCCAAGAGCAAGCTGGAAGGGGCGCGCGCCGGGGTCGAATCGGCAAAAAGCCAGATCGAGGCGGCCCAGGCCGGGGTCGAATCGGCGAAAAGTCAGATCGAAGCCGCCGCCGCCGGGGTGCAATCGGCCCAGAGCGGGGTTGAAAACGCCAAGGCCGGGGTGCGGGCGGCCGAGGCCCGGGTGGCCTCGGTGCGCAAGGATATCGAAAACCTGACCATCCGCGCCCCCTTTGCCGGGCTGCTGGAAAGCGACGCGGCCGAACTGGGCAGCCTGCTGCAACCGGGCGCGCCCTGCGCCACGCTGGTGCAGCTCGACCCGATCAAGCTGGTCGGCTATGTCCCCGAGGCGGATGTGGACAAGGTGCGCCTGGGGGTGGGCGCCGGCGGCCGTCTGAACAGCGGCCGCGAGCTGGTCGGCAAGGTCAGTTTCGTCAGCCGGGTCTCGGACCCGCTGACCCGCACCTTCCGGGTGGAAATCGAGGTGCCCAACCCCGAGGGCCAGGTCTCGGACGGGCTGAGCGTGGAAATGCTGGTGCCGTCGGCCGGCCGGATGGCGCATCTCTTGCCGGCCTCGGCGCTGACGCTGGACGATGACGGCCGGCTGGGGGTGCGGGTGGCGGTGCCCGGACAGGACGGCGCCATGGTGGCCCGGTTCGCCCCGGTCGATCTGATCCGCGACACGGTTGACGGGGTCTGGGTCGCCGGCCTGCCGGATCAGGCCGCGGTGATCGTGGTCGGGCAGAATTACGTGACCGACGGGGTCGCGCTGGATGTCACCTGGCGGGAGCCCGGCACATGATCCGCATCGTCGAAATCGCCGCCCGGCGGGCGCGCATGGTGGTGGCCTTCATCATCCTGTCGGTGGTGGCGGGGGCGGTGGCCTATGTCTCGCTGCCCAAGGAGGGCGAGCCGGATATCGAGGTGCCGTATCTGTTCGTTTCGGTCCCCTTCCCCGGCATTTCCGCCGCCGACAGCGAACGCATCCTGCTCAAACCCATGGAGACGGCGCTGGCGGATGTGGCCGGCCTGCAGGAAATGTCCGGCACCGCGGCCGAGAATTATGCCGGGATGCTGTTGAAATTCGATTTCGACTGGGACAAGACCCGGGTCCTGGCCGATGTGCGCGACGCCATGAACACCGCCGAGGCGCAGTTCCCCGACGGCGCCGACAAGTACCAGATCGACGAGATCAACTTTTCGGAATTTCCGATCATCGTGGTCAACCTGTCCGGCGACCTGCCGGAACGCACCCTGGTGCGGCTGGCCCAGAACATGCAGGACCGGCTCGAAGGGCTGGATTCGGTGCTCGATGCCGCCCTCACCGGCTTTCGCGACGAGATGCTGGAGGTCGAGATCGACCCGCTCAAGCTCGAGGCCTATAACGTCACCGCCTATGAGCTGATCAACGTGGTGCGCAACAACAACAAGCTGATCGCGGCCGGCGCGGTGAACACGCCCGGCGGCACCATGGCGGTCAAGATCCCGTCCTCGTTCGATCAGGTCTCGGATGTCTATGACCTGCCGGTCAAGGTCAATGGCGACAGCGTGGTGACGCTGGGCGATCTGGCCAATATCCGCCTGACCTTCAAGGACCGCGAGGGCACCGCCCGGTTCAACGGAGAGCCCACCGTGGCCTTGCAGGTGTCCAAGCGCAAGGGCTTCAACCTGATCGACACCTCGGCCGCGGTGCGCGCCGCAGTGGCCGAGGAAGTGGCCACCTGGCCCCCGGAATTGCAAAATGCGGTGCGGGTGGATTTCGCCAACGATCAGAGCTTCGTGGTGGACAGCATGGTGCGCCAGCTCGAGGGCTCGGTGATTACCGCGATTGCGCTGGTGATGATCGTGGTGCTGGCCAGCCTGGGCATCCGCAGCGCGCTTCTGGTGGGGTTTTCGATTCCGACCTCGTTCCTGCTGACCTTCGCGCTGTTCGGCGCGCTCGATGTCACCATCTCGAACATCGTCATGTTCGGGCTGATCCTGGCGGTGGGCATGCTGGTGGACGGGGCCATCGTGGTGGTGGAATATGCCGAAAAGAAAATGGCCGAGGGCATGGCCCCGATGCAGGCCTATGTACGCGCGGCCCAGCGCATGTTCTGGCCGATCGTCAGCTCCACCGCCACCACCCTGTGCGCCTTTCTGCCGATGCTGTTCTGGCCCGGCGTGCCGGGGCAATTCATGGGCTGGCTGCCCAAGACGCTGATTTTCGTGCTGACCGCCAGCCTGCTGGTGGCGCTGGTCTATCTGCCGGTGATGGGCGGCATTTCCGGGGCCATTGCCCAGCGGTTCGAGCATCTTTCGGCCCGGCTCAGGCGCCTGCCCTGGCTGGTGCGGGCGCTCCTGGTGCTGCCGGCGGTGGCGCTGCTGTTCATCAGCGCCATGCAGATCCTCAACCCCGACTACATCTTTATCCCCATGGGCCGGCACAACCCGCTGGGCGACGGCGCGCTGGCGCTGTTGCCGGGGGCGGTGCTGTTCCTGATCGGCTCGATCGCCACCAGCGTCACCCTGAGCGCGGCCCGGATCGGCTGGCGGCGCGAAAAGATCGCCACCGGCTATCGGCGCAGCCCGTTTGGCTGGCTCATCCATATCGTTGCCGGCAATCCGGTGATGCCGCTGGTCACCATTGCGGCGGTGCTGGGCTTTGTCGCGGTGGTCTTTGTCACCTATGCCGGCAACAACCAGGGCACCGAGTTCTTTACCCGGACCGAACCGGAACAGGCGATCATCTATGTGCGCGACCGCGGCAATGTCTCGCTCGAGGAAAAGGATGCGCTGGTGCACGCGGTCGAGCAGGCGGCGCTGAGCACGCCCGGCATCGAAAGCGTGTTTGCCTTTGCCGGCAAGGGCGGGCTCAACCAGAATACCGGCGGCGCCACCGCCCCGCGTGACACGATCGGCCAGGTTCAGATCGAGATGACCCGCTGGGAAAACAGGCCGCGGGTGACCGAGGACATCACGCTTCTGGGCTTCATCCCCTTCAAACGCGCGATCATCGACCCGACCTATGATGGCGACGCGGTGATGGCGGCGCTGGATGAAAAGCTCAGCCGGATCCCCGGCCTGCATTACGAAATTCTCAACAAGTCCATGGGCCCGGCCTCGGCCAAGCCGATCCACCTGCGGCTCAAGGGCCAGAACTGGGACGACCTGATCCGCGCCACCGCCATTGCCCGCGAGAAATTCGATTCCACGCCGGGGCTGATCAATATCGAGGACACCCGCCCGCTGCCCGGCATCGACTGGCAACTCCAGGTCGATGTGGAAAAGGCCGGCCGCTATGGCACCGATGTGGCCACCGTCGGCGGCATGGTGCAGCTGGTCACCAATGGCTTGCTGCTGGACACGATGCGGGTCGAGAGTTCGGACGAAGAGATCGAGATCCGGGTGCGCTTTCCCTATCGCGACCGGGTGCTGTCAACGCTGGACAGCATGAAGATCCGCACCTCCACCGGGCTGGTGCCGATGTCGAATTTCGTCACCCGCAAGCCGGTGCCGACCCTGGCCCAGATCAACCGGATCGACCAGGCGCGGTATTTCGACGTGAAGGCGGGGGTGGCGCCGGACCTGGTGCGGCTGGTCAACACATCCACCGGCGAAGAGCGCGTGGTCGGCATGCCCGAGGCCGCGCGCATCACCAGGGACGGCGCTGACCCGGACTGGCAAACAATCCCGGTGACCCTGGCCGAACGCATCGCCCAGCTGGACAAATGGCTGGAAACCGCGCCCTTTCCCAACGGGGTCGAACATGTCTGGACCGGCGACCGCAAGGAACAGGCCGACAGTCTCGCCTTCCTGCAAAAGGCCTTTGTCGGCGCGCTGTTCCTGATGTTCATCATCCTGCTGGCACAGTTCGACAGCCTCTATAATTCGGTGCTGGTGCTGCTGGCGGTGGTGCTGTCCACCACCGGGGTGCTGGTGGGGATGCTGGTGATGCATCAGCCGTTCTCGATCATCATGACCGGCACTGGGGTGGTGGCGCTGGCGGGGATCGTGGTGAACAACAACATTGTCCTGATCGACACCTACCAGGATTATTCGCGCTACATGCCGCGCCTCGAGGCAATCACCCGCACCGCCGAAGCGCGCATTCGCCCGGTGATGCTGACCACCGTCACCACCATGGCCGGGCTGATGCCGATGATGTTCGGGCTCAGCCTGGATTTCTTCAATGGCGGTTATAGCATCGACGCGCCCACCGCCCTGTGGTGGAAGCAGCTGGCCACCGCGGTGGTGTTCGGCCTGGGCATCGCCACGGTGCTGACCCTGGTCTTTACCCCGGCCATGCTGGCGCTGCGGGTGTGGCTGTCGCTTGGCGCCTACAAGGGGGCCAGGCTGCTCTCGGCCCTGTCCATGGGCGCCGGCAACCAGGCCCGGCGCGACCTGGCCCTGAACCGGGCCGCGCGCCGGCACAAGGTGTCGGAACTGGTCTGGGAACTTGACGACAAACCGACCGAGCCAGAGGACGTGGCGCCAATCCTGGACGAGGGCGACGATGCCCCGGAACTGGACGATCTGCAGAAGGTTCTGAGCGAGGCGCGGCTGGCACAGGATCAGGCCGGCGCGGAGGCGCCCGAAGAGGGCGAGGCCCCCGACGGCCCCGATGACGGCCCCCCGCCGGATGGCCGACCGCTGAAGGCTGCGGAATAAATACACCGCGCCAGATCGGAAACGACATGCCCGGCCCCGCCTAGGCCGCTTCCTCCTCGGCCTGCTGGCGCGCCCACATCGAGGCATAGCGCCCGCCCCTGGCCAGCAGCGCCTCATGGCTGCCCTGCTCGACGATCACGCCCCCTTCCAGCACCACGATCTGATCGGCATCGGCAATGGTCGAAAGCCGGTGCGCGATCGAAATCACCGTGCGCCCGCGCCCCATTTCCTTCAGGCTGTCCTGAATGTCGCGCTCGGTTTCGCTGTCAAGCGCGCTGGTGGCCTCGTCCAGCAGCAGGATCGGCGGGTCTTTCAGAAGCGTGCGCGCGATCCCCACCCGCTGTTTTTCGCCGCCCGACAGCTTCAGCCCCCGCTCGCCCACCTGGGTGTCATAGCCCTCGGGCAGCGACAGGATGAAGTCATGGATTTTCGCGGCCCTGGCGGCGGCCTCGACCTCGGCGCGGGTGGCATCCTCGCGGCCATAGGCAATGTTGTAAAAGATCGTGTCGTTGAACAGCACCGTGTCCTGCGGCACCACCCCGATGGCCCGGTGCAGGCTTTCCTGGGTGACTTCGCGAATGTCCTGCCCGTCGATCAGGATCGCCCCGTCATTCACGTCATAGAACCGGAACAGCAACCGCCCGATGGTGGATTTTCCCGACCCGGACGGCCCGACAATGGCCAGGGTCTGGCCGTGGCCGACGCGAAAGCTCACGCCTTTCAGGATCGGGCGCGCCGGGTCATAGCCGAAATGCACATCATCGAACACCACCTCGCCGTCGCCAACCCTGAGCGGCCGCGCCCCCGGCGCATCGGTCACCTCGGGCGGCTGGGCCAGCAGGCCGAACATCTCGCCCATATCCACCAGCGACTGCCGGATCTCGCGATAGACCGTGCCCAGGAAGTTCAGCGGCATGGTGATCTGCACCATATAGGCGTTGACCATGACGAAATCGCCGACCGTGAGCTGGCCGTTTTCCA
>CAZPDV010000066.1:0-8813 GCA_964585355.1 uncultured Aliiroseovarius sp. | reverse complement strand
TCGAGACCACCACGTCGCCCGGCCGCTGGGCCATGCCGTCGGGCATGTTTTCCACTAGCCCGACAATCCCCACCACATTGGCCGCCGCCTTGCGCAGGGCCAGGGTTTTCATGGTGCCGGCCACCGTGGCGGCGCCGCCCATGTCCATGGTCATGTCCTCCATGCCGGCGGCGGGCTTGATCGAGATGCCGCCGGTGTCGAACACCACGCCCTTGCCCACCAGCGCCAGCGGTGCGGCGTCGCCGGCGCCGCCGTTCCACTCCATCACCACCACTTTCGAGGGGCTGCGCGAGCCCTGCCCCACCGCCAGCAGGCAGCGCATGCCCAGCTTTTCCAGCTCGGGCTCCTCCAGCACCGTGACCTTGACCCCAAGCCCGGCCAGTTCCGTGAGCCGGGCGGCGAAACTTTCGGTGGTGAGCACATTGGCGGGCTCGTTCACCAGGTTGCGGGTGAAGAACACCCCCTCGGCCAGGGCCGCGACCTGCTCGGCCAGGCCTTCGGCCTCTTCCGGGCGGGTCAGCATGACATGCAGGCTGCCGGATTTGTCCTCGCCCGCCTTGCCGGTCTTGTGGATGTTGAAGTCATAGGCGCGCAGCACCGCGCCCAGCACGATGTCCGCCAGCGCCTTCTGCGCCCCGGCCAGCACCAGCACCTCCTTGCCAAGCGCCCTGGCCCCGATCGCGGCCCCGGCCTTGCGGGCGGCCGCCGGGTCGCGCCGGCGCTCAAGCCGCACCACCTGCACCGCCTCGGCCTGCATCCCGGCGGGAAAGGCCATTTCGCAGCTTTCGCCGGGCTTGAGCGAGGAAAAGGCCGGGCTTTCCACCAGCCGCGCCAGCGCCCCCCGGCTCAGCCGGTTGACCCGGCGCGCGGCCACGTCCAGCCGCCCGTCTTCGGGCACGAACACCACCACCCGCCCCGGTGCGGTGGCGATGGCGTCCAGGTCGGTTTCGGAAAAAGTCGGGACAAGAGGCGTGATCATGGCGAACCTTTCGGGTTGAGGGCTGACAATCGGCAAAACCTGGCCATTCCTAGCCGCCATCGCGGAAAATGACCAGTTAGGAGTTTTCCCTATGTGCCCATTGCGTTAAGGTAAAGCGCAAGATGTAGGTGATCCGGGCGGCAAGGACCGGAAAACGGGGGCGGACGGGCGATTGGGCCGATTTGACCGATACATGCTCAGGCAGCTATTGCTGGCCTTCGGGTTTTTCGGCCTGGTGCTGGTGCTGGTTTACTGGATCAACCGGGCCGTTTTCCTGTTCGATCAGCTGATTGCCAATGGGGAAAGCCTGGCGGTGTTCGTCGAGCTTTCGGTCCTGACCCTGCCGCTGATGGTCCTGATCGTGCTGCCGATTGCAGCCTTTGCCGCCACGGTCTTTGTCACCAACAGGTTGAGCGCGGAAAACGAGCTGGTGGTGGCGCAATCGGCCGGGTTCGGCCCGTTCCGCATGGCCCGGCCGGTCTTTCTGTTCGGCCTGCTGGCGGGGGGGTTCTCGCTGGTGCTGGCGCATGTCCTGGTGCCCATGAGCCAGCAACGCCTGGCCGAGCGGCAGGCGCAGATCGCGCAGAATATTTCGGCCCGGTTCCTGACCGAAGGCAGCTTCGTGCACCCCGCCGACGGCATCACCATCTATATCCGCGAGATCACCCGCGACGGCGAGATGCTGGATATCTTCCTGTCGGACCAGCGCGACCCGGCGCGGCAGTTCGTCTATTCGGCCGAGCGGGCGTTGCTGGTGCATTCCGAGGAAGGGCCGCGGCTGGTCATGTTCAAGGGGCTGGTACAGATCCTGGAAAACACCGACGAGCGTCTGACCATCACCGCTTTTGACGATTTCACCTATAACCTGTCGGCCCTGACCGAGGGCGGTTTTCTGGACAAGCGCAGCTATTATGTCCTGTCAACGCCCGATCTGCTGCGTGCCGCCCCGGTGCTTCTGGCCGAAACCGGAGAGAGCCCGGGCGTTTTCCTGAGCGAGGCGCATGCCCGCACCACCCGGGCGCTGATGTCGCTGGTGGCGCCGCTGGTCGGCTTTGGCACGCTGCTGCTGGGCGGGTTCAGCCGGTTTGGCCTGTGGCGGCAGATATTCGTGGCGATCCTGCTGCTGGCCGGGTTGAAATTCCTGGAAAACGCGGCCGAGCAGGCGGCCTGGGGGCAGGTCGACAAGCTCTGGCTGCTATACCTGCCGGCGCTGGTGGGGCTGGCGGTGGCGTGGTTCACGCTGTGGCTGTCGCCGCGGCTGGTGTTGTGGCCGCGGCGTTCCGGGCGGGCCGATGGCGCTGTCGGCGAGGTGGCGCCATGACCCTGCATTTCTATGTGGCACGGCGGTTTCTTTATACCTTCCTGATGGTGCTGGGGGCGCTGTCGGGGATTTTCATGATGCTCGACACGGTTGAAAACATTCGTAAATTCGGCAGTCAGATCAGCCTGCTGGTTTCGCTCAAGCTGACGCTTCTGAACATGCCCGGCTTCATGTACCAGCTGTTGCCGCTGGTGGTGATCCTGGCCACGCTGTTTCTTTTCCTGGCATTTTCGCGCAGTTCCGAAATGGTGGTGACCCGCGCCGCCGGCCGCCCGGCGCTGATCACCCTGCTGGCGCCGGTGGCGGTGGTGTTCGGCCTGGGGCTGGTGGCAGTGCTGGTGGGCAATCCGCTGGTGGCGGCCACCTCGAAGGAATACAACCGGCTGGTGGGGCGGCTCACCGGCGGCGATTCCTCGATCGTCTCGGTTTCGTCCGAAGGGTTCTGGCTGCGCCAGGGCGATGCCAGCGGCCAGACCGTGATCCGGGCCGAGCGTACCAGCCCCGACGGGCTGATCCTTTATGACGCCACCTTTTTCGCCTTCAGCCGCGAGGGCCAGCCGCGGGCGCGCATCAATGCCGCCCGGGCCCGGCTCGAGGATGGGCGCTGGGCGCTGGAGGATGCCAAGCTGTGGAATCTGAGCGACCTGAGCAACCCCGAACGACACGCCACCACCAGCAAGCGCTACTGGCTGGCCTCGACCCTGACCCCGGACCGGATTCAGCAAAGCTTCGACAAGCCCTCGGCCATTGCCATCTGGAAGCTGCCGGAATTCATTCGTCAGCTCAGGCAGGCCGGGTTTTCGCCGCGCCGCCATCAGGTCTGGTTTCAGAGCCAGCTGGCCTCGCCGCTGTTCCTGGTGGCGATGGTGCTGATCGGCGCGGCTTTCACCATGCGCCACACCCGGCTGGGCCAGACCGGGATGCTGGCGCTGATCGCGTTGCTGTTCGGCTTTGGCCTGTATTTTATCCGCAACTTCGCCACCATTCTGGGTGAAAACGGGCAAATTCCCGTTATTATTGCCGCATGGACACCACCGATTGCCGCCATCTTCATGGCCTTGGGAATCATTTTGCACCTGGAGGATGGATGAGAGAGGCGCGCCCCCCCTTCCCTGTCTTTTTCCGCCGGTGGCTGGCGGCGATCGGGCTGGCGGCGGGGCTGGCGCTGGGACCGCTCGGCGCCGGGCAGGTGTCGGCGCAAATGGCCAGCCTGGTGGCCGACCGGGTGCTGGTCGAAGGTGCCGGCATTCGCGCCACCGGCAACGTGGTGGTGTTCTATGAAGGGGTGCGCCTGACCGCGACCGAGGTGGTCTATGATTCGATCCGCGACAGCCTCGACATCGTTGGCCCGATCACGCTTACCGATGCAAACGGCACCCTTTTCATGGCCGATGCGGCCGAGCTTTCGGCCGACCTGAAAAACGGGGTGCTGGAGAGCGCCCGGGTGGTGCTGGACCAGCAATTGCAGATCGCCGCGGCCGAGATCAACCGGGTCTCGGGGCGCTATACCCAGATGACCAAGGTGATTGCCTCCTCGTGTCAGGTCTGTCTGGGCAAGCCGGTGCCGCTCTGGGCGATCCGCTCAAGCCGGGTGGTGCATGACCAGCAGACCCGGCAGCTTTATTTCTATGACGCCCAGCTGCGCTTCATGGATATCCCGATCTTCTATCTGCCGCGCCTGCGCCTGCCCGACCCGACGGTGGAGCGCGCCAGCGGCTTTCTGATCCCGCATCTGCGCTCCAACAGCCAGGTGGGGACCGGGCTGCAAGTGCCCTATTTCCTCACCCTGGGCGATCACGCCGACCTCTTGCTGACGCCGTTCGTCTCGGCCCAGTCGCGCACGCTCGGCCTGCGCTATCGTCAGCGGCTGCGCCTTGGGGGCTACAGCTTCGAGGGCGCGGTTTCCAGCGACAGCATCCTGCCCGGCGCCACCCGCTATTACCTGTTTGGCAGTGGCGCCTTCGATCTGCCCGGCGACTTTCGCCTGTCCTTCACTATCGAGCAGGTCTCGGACGCCGCCTATCTGGCCGATTACGGCTTTGCCGACCGCGACCGGCTGGACAATGACCTGACCTTCAGCCGGGCGCGGCGCGACCAGTTCATCTTTGCCGACCTGGTGCATTGGCAGACCCTGCGGGCCAGCGAGATCCCGATCGCTGACCAATTGCCGTTTGCCCAGGCCGACATGATCTTCGAGCAACGCTTTCAGCCCGGCCTGATCGGGGGCGAGGCGGTGGCGCGTGCCTCGGCCAGCGGGCATGTGCGCGAAAGCGGCCTTGACGTGCTTGGGCGCGACCAGGCGCGGGTCGGGCTGGGGCTGCAATGGCACCGCGACTGGCGCCTGCCCATGGGGCTGGTGGCCTCGGCCGACACGGCGCTTGCCGCCGATTTCTTTTCCATCGCCGATGACAGCAATTTCGCGCCGCAACAGACCCGCACCAGCGCCGGCCTTGGCCTGTCGCTGGCCCTGCCCATGGCGCGGGTTACCGCCAGCGGCGCCCGCGAGATCCTTGAGCCGCGCGTGCAGCTGGCCTGGTCGGCGACCCAGGGCGCGCCCGCCCCCAACGATGACAGCGTGATGGTCGAGTTCGACCCGGCCAACCTGTTCGACCTGTCGCGGTTTCCCGGCGCCGATGCGGTCGAGACCGGCCTGCGCGCCAATATCGGCCTGACCTGGAGCCGGGTGCAGCCCGACGGGCTTTCCTTCACCCTGGCCGGGGGCAAGGTGCTGCGGCTGGCCGATGCCGGGCAATTCTCGGCGGCGTCGGGGCTTGATGGGGTCAGCTCGGACTGGCTGCTGGCGGGCCAGCTGCGGCTTGGCGACCGGCTGTTTGCCCAGGGCCGCGCGCTCATCGCCGACGATCTGTCGCTGACCAGGGCGGAAACGCTTCTGGGCTGGAAGAGCGGGCGGCTCGACCTCTCGGCCGGGCAGGTCTGGGTGATCGCCGATGCGGCCGAAAACCGGCCCGACCCGATCAACGAATGGACCCTTTCCACCAATTATCGTTTCAACGATTTCTGGGCGGCCAGCTTCGACACCCGCTATGACGCGGTGGCGGGCATGCCGACCAAGGCCGAGCTGGGGCTGGAATTCAAGACCGAATGTATCACCATCGACCTGTCGCTGTCGCGCCGCTTTGCCTCTTCCGGCAACGTCACCCCATCGACCGATGTGGGGGTCTCGGTGGCGCTGGCGGGCTTTGGTGGCACCGCCAGGGGGCGCTCGCGCGCATGTTCGGGTTGAAGATGGGCAAAAAACGCGCGACACTGCGCGCAGAGGGATATAGGACCGGCCGGCAAGGCGCTTGCGGCACGCGGTCACTGGCATGGGGCGACAGGATGGACAAGCAACGGACGGGCTTTTCAGGCAAAACCCCAGCGGCGGATCGGCCCCGGCGCGGGCGCCGCGGCATGGCGCTTCTGCTGGCCGTGGCAATGACCCTGCTGGCCGGGCTTGCCGCCCCGGTTGCGGCGCAGAACATGTTTGCCCCGGTGGTGCGGGTCAATGACCAGGTGATCACCAATTACGAACTGACCCAGCGCACCCTGTTTCTGACCCTGCTCAAGGCGCCGGGCAATGTCCGTGAACTGGCGACCGAACAGCTGATCCAGGAGCGCCTGGAAGCCGAAGTGGCCAAACAGATGGGCATTTCCATCACCGAAGAAAAGCTCAAGGCCGGCATGGAGGAATTTGCCGGCCGCGCCAACCTCTCGGCCGAGGAATTCGTGGCGGCGCTGGCCCAGGCCGGGGTCGCGGCCGAGACCTTTCGCGATTTCGTGTCCAACGGCATGATCTGGCGCGACGTGGTGCGGGCGCGCTTCATCCCCAAGGTCCAGGTTTCCGAGGCCGAGGTGGACCGCGCCATGGCCCGGGCCGAGCCCACCGGCAAGGTCCGGGTGCTGTTGTCGGAAATCATGCTGCCGGCCGATACGCCCGCAAACAAGCGCGCCTCGACCAGGCGGGCGACCGAGCTGGCCGGGATCACCGATCCGGTGGCATTTGCCCAGGCGGCCCGGCGCTACTCGGTTTCTCAGACCCGCGCGCAAGGCGGGGAAATCGGGTGGAAAAACCTCTCGGACCTGCCGGCGGCACTGGCCGGCAAGATCGCCCGGATGCAGCCCGGTCAGGTCACCCCGCCGATCCCGATGGGCGAGCGGATCGGGCTTTTCCTGCTGCGCGATCGCAAGCAGGTGAACCGCCTGCGGCAGGGCGACCTGCTGTTGCAATATGCCGAATATTTCATGCCCGGCGGCCGCAGCCCCGCCACCCTGGCCCAGGCGCAGAAGATCATCGACCGTATCGATACCTGCGACGACCTTTATGGCGTCGCCAAGGGGCAACCCGAGGAGGCGCTGAAGATCGAGCGGGCGCCGGCCAGCACCCTGCCGGCCGACATCGCGCTGGAGCTTGACCGGCTTGACCCCGGCGAGGTTTCCACCGCGCTGACCACCAATGGCGGCCAGACCCTGGTGCTCCTGATGCTGTGCGAGCGCAGCCGCGCCGACCCGGAAGTGCTGTCGCGCGATGACATCGAGCTGCAACTGCGCAACCAGCGCCTTGCGGCCATGGCCAATCTCTTTCTCGAAGAGCTGATGGCCGATGCGCATATCGAGTATCTCGATCGCTGATGGCCGGCTCTGAAACGGCGCTGCCGCTGGCGCTCACCATGGGCGAGCCGGCGGGCATCGGCCCCGACATTACCGGCCCGGCCTGGCGGGAACTGCGGGGCGAGGACAGCTTCTTCCTGATCGGCGACCCGGCGCTTCTGCCCCCGGACCTGCCGGTCGAGGTGATCGCCGATCCGGCCCAGGCGCCCGGCGTCATGGCGCATGCGCTGCCGGTTCTGGCGCGCGATTTCGGCGCCCCGCGCAGCCCCGGCCGGGCCAATCCCGCCCATGCCCCGCATGTGATCGCCGCGATTGCCGAGGCGGTGGCGCTCAGCCAGGCCGGGCGCGCCGCCGGGCTGGTCACCAACCCGATCAACAAGAAGGCGCTTCAGGCCGGCGGTGGTTTCGCCTTTCCCGGCCATACCGAATATCTGGGCCACCTGGCCGGGGTTGGCGACATGGTGATGATGCTGGCCTGCGAGGCGCTCAAGGTGGTGCCCGCCACCATCCACATCCCGCTCTCGCAGGTGCCCGCCGCCTTTACCCCGGCGCGGCTTCGCGCGGTGATCCAGGTGACCGCGGCCGCCATGCGCCGCGATTTCGGTCTCGAGGCGCCACGCATCGCGGTGGCCGGGCTCAACCCCCATGCCGGCGAAGAGGGCGCCATGGGCGACGAGGAACAGGCCTGGATGATCCCGCTGCTGGATGAGCTGCGCGCCGGCGGGCTGTCCGTGGCCGGCCCCCTGCCCGCCGATACCATGTTCCATCCCGCCGCCCGGGCGCGCTATGACGTGGCGATCTGTGCCTATCACGACCAGGCGCTGATCCCGATCAAGACGCTGGATTTCGCCCAGGGGGTGAACGTGACCCTGGGCCTGCCTTTCGTGCGCACCTCGCCCGACCACGGCACCGCCTATGACATTGCCGGCACCGATGCCGCCGACCCGGCCTCGCTGATTGCCGCGCTGCGCATGGCGCGCCGCATGGCCCGGACCCGCGCGCGGTTGGGCGCATGAGCATCGACGACCTGCCACCGCTGCGCGAGGTCATTGCCGAGCACGGCCTGCGCGCGAAAAAATCGCTGGGGCAGAACTTCCTCATGGACCTGAACCTGACCGCCCGCATCGCCCGGCAGGCCGGTGACCTGCGCGGCGCCGATATCCTAGAGGTCGGCCCCGGCCCCGGCGGGCTGACCCGCGCGCTTCTGGCCGAAGGCGCCCGCCACGTTCTGGCGGTCGAGAAGGACCCGCGCGCCATGGCCGCGCTTGCCCAGATCGCCGCGCATTATCCGGGGCGGCTCAGCCTGCTCAACGAAGATGCGCTTGAAATCGACCCGACCGCGCATCTGAAACCGCCGATTCGCATCGTTGCCAACCTGCCCTACAACATTGGCACCGAGCTGCTGGTGCGCTGGCTGACCCCGCCGGCATGGCCGCCATTCTGGAGCAGCCTGACCCTGATGTTTCAGCGCGAAGTGGCGCAGCGGATCACCGCCAGCCCCGGCAGCAAGGCCTATGGGCGGCTGGCGATCCTGGCCCAATGGCGCAGCGAGGCGCGCATCGTCATGGACCTGCCGCCCGAGGCCTTCACCCCGCCGCCCAAGGTGCATTCGGCGGTGGTGCAGCTCACCGCCCTGCCCGCGCCGCGCTTTCCCGCCGATACCCGCATCCTGCAGGAACTCACCGCCACCGCCTTTCAGCACCGGCGCAAGATGCTGCGGGCCAGCCTCAGGAACCTCGCCCCCGACATCCAGGACCGTCTCCTGGCCAGTGGCATCAAGCCGACCCAGCGGCCCGAGGAAATCGAGCTTGAGCGCTGGTGCGCCCTGGCCCGAAACCTGGCCGAACACCGCCGTTAGAACCTGTCGCGTCAAATCGCACTGCTTCGCCCGGATCGCGTAAGCGG
>CAZPDV010000065.1:0-9039 GCA_964585355.1 uncultured Aliiroseovarius sp. | reverse complement strand
AACCCGCTGGTGCGCAAGATCACCTTTACCGGCTCGACCGAAGTGGGGCGGATCCTGCTGCGCCAGGCCGCCGACCAGGTCAAGAAATGCTCGATGGAGCTGGGCGGCAATGCGCCCTTCATCGTGTTTGACGATGCCGATCTGGATGCCGCGGTCGAGGGTGCGATTGCCTGCAAGTTCCGCAATAACGGCCAGACCTGCGTCTGTGCCAACCGGATCTATGTGCAGGAGGGGGTCTATGATGCCTTTGCCGAAAAGCTCAAGGCGGCGGTGGCAAGGCTCAAGGTGGGCGACGGGCTCGAGGAAGGCACGGCGCTGGGGCCGCTGATCTCGCCCGAGGCGCTGGAGAAGGTCGAGGCGCATCTGGCCGATGCCCGCGCCAAGGGGGCCGAGGTGATCCTGGGCGGGCGGCCGCATGACCTGGGCGGGCTTTACTATGAGCCGACCATCGTCACCGGCGCCACCTGCGAGATGGATTTTGCGAGTGACGAGACCTTCGGCCCGCTGGCGCCGCTGTTCAAGTTCACCGACGAGGACGACGTGATCGCCCAGGCCAACGACACCATCTTCGGGCTGGCGAGCTACTTCTATGCCAACAATCTGAGCCGGGTCTACAAGGTGGCCGAGGCGCTGGAATATGGCATTGTCGGGGTCAATACCGGCATCATCTCGACCGAGGTGGCCCCCTTTGGCGGGGTCAAGCAATCCGGGCTGGGGCGCGAGGGCTCGCGCCACGGGATCGAGGATTACCTGGAGATGAAATATATCTGCATGTCGGTGTAAGGGGCCGGGCCGGGCCGCGCTGCGCGCGGCAGATCGGAGGCCTCCGGCGGGAGTATTTGGGGAAAGATGAAAGGCCCTACAGGGGCCAGAACAGCAGGATCGCCGGGATCGAGACCGCTACCACCAGGATTTCCAGCGGCAGGCCCATGCGCCAGTAATCGCCGAAGCGATAGCCGCCGGGGCCCAGGATCAGGGTGTTGTTCTTGTGCCCGATCGGGGTGAGGAAGGCACAGGAGGCGGCCACGGCGACGGCCATCAGGAAGGGGTCGGGATTGACCCCCAGGCTCTGGGCCATCCTGATGCCGATCGGGGCGGCGACGATGGTGGTGGCGGTGTTGTTCAGCACATCCGACAGGCTCATGGTCACCACCATCAGGATGGTCAGGATCGCCCAGGGCGGCATGCCGGCGGTAAGCGCGATCAGGCCGCGTGCGATCAGGTCGGTGCCGCCCGAGCTTTCAAGCGCCGCGCCCAGCGGGATCATCGAGCCCAGCAGCACCACCACCGGCCACGAGATGTGGTCATAGATTTCCGACAGCGGCAGGATCCCCGCCAGCACATAGCCCACCACCACCAGGCCCAGCGCCACCGGCAGATAGATCAGCCCGAAGCTGGCCGCCGCCACCGCCGCGGCGAACAGGCCGATGGCCAGCCACACCTTCTGATTGACGGTGACCGCCAGCCCGCGGTCGGCCAGCGGCAGCGCGCCCAGCCATTCGGTGATCTCGGCCTCCTGGCCTTCCGGCACCAAGAGCAGCAGGATATCGCCGGGCCGGATCCGCGCCTTGCGCAGCGCCCCGCTGACCCGCTTGCCGGAGCGCGAAATGCCCATCAGCACCGCCCGCCGGCGCCAGTTGAGCCCGATCGCCTGGGCCGACTTGCCGGCAATGCGGGCGCCCTCGGGCACCACCACTTCGATCTTGGACAGGCCCGCGCCCTCGGCCTTCAGGCGCCCCTCGCGGGTCTGGTCGGCAAAGCCCAGGTCGAGGGCCGCGCGAAATTCATCCAGCGCCTCGGGGGTGGCTTCCAGCACCAGGGTATCCTCGGCCTCGAGCCGGGTGTTGCGCTGGGTGCCATAGCGGCGCTTGCCGTCGCGGATCAGCCCGACAATGGCCACGTCGTTCCTGTCGGCGGTGTCGTAAAGCTCGAACAACCGCTTGCCGATCAGCTTCGAGCCCGCCGGCACGGTCAGCTCGGCCACATATTGCCCGATCTCCTCCATCGGGTCGGCGCCGGAGCCGGCATCGGCCGGCTGCGGGATCAGCCGCCAGCCGATGAGCGCCACGAAGGCCAGCCCGACCACGGCGGCAATCCCCCCCACCGGGGTGAAATCGAACATGGCAAAGGGCCCGCCCAGGGCCTCTTCGCGGATCGAGGCGATGATGATGTTGGGCGGCGTCCCGATCAGGGTCGCCATGCCGCCCAGGATGGTGGCAAAGCTCAGCGGCATCAGGCTCAGCCCCGGCGCCCGCCCGGCCTTGCGCGCGGTCTGGATATCCACCGGCATCAGCAGCGCCAGCGCCGCCACGTTGTTCATGAAGGCCGAAAGCACCCCGCCAATCGCCCCCATCAGCGCAATATGCGCCGCCAGCGGCCGGGCCGCATCGACCAGCGTGCGGGTGATCAGGAACACCGCCCCCGAGCGCACCAGCCCGGCCGACACCACCAGCACCAGCGCCACCACCAGCGTCGCCGGGTGGCCAAAGCCGTCAAAGGCATGCTTGGTCGGCACCACCCCCAGCACCACCGCCACCATCAGGGCGCTGAAGGCAACCAGGTCATAGCGAAACCGCCCCCATAGCAGGAGCGCGAAAACCGCGCCAAACAGCGCAAACAGGATGATCTGATCTTGGGTCATGGGGATTGGTAGCCCGTGCCGCCGCCCCTGCCAAGGCCAGGCGCACATCGCCCTTTCATCTTTCCCCAAATACTCCCGCCGGAGGCCCCGAATCTGCGCGCAGCGCGGCCTGCCCGGCACGAAAAAGCCCGGGCCATTGCTGGCCCGAGCCCTCCCCGTCGGCCTGTGGCCGTTATCAGTTGGTAAATTCCGGGTAGGCTTCCATGCCCAGCTCGGCGATGTCGAGACCGTTGATCTCTTCCTCTTCCGAAACCCGGATGCCCACGATCGCCTTGAGCAGCAGCCACACCACCAGCGAGACGCTGAACACGAAGGCCCCGACGATCAGGATCGCCTCGATCTGGGTGACATAGCTTGCCCCGTCATTGGTGAAGGGCACGATCAGGGTGCCGAAGATCCCGGCAATCAGGTGCACCGGAATGGCGCCCACCGCGTCGTCGATCTTGAGCTTGTCAAGGAACGGCACCGCGAACACCACGATCACGCCGCCAGCGGCCCCGATCAGCGTGGCCTGGCCCAGGCCGGGGGTCAGCGGCTCGGCCGTGATCGACACCAGGCCGGCCAGCGCGCCGTTCAGCACCATGGTCAGATCGACCTTCTTGTACAGAAGCTGGGTCAGGATCATCGCGGCAATCGCCCCGCCCGCCGCAGCGGTGTTGGTGTTGGACATGATCCGGCTGATATCGGCCACGTTGGCGGCGGTATCCATGTAAAGCTGCGACCCACCATTGAAGCCGAACCAGCCCAGCCACAGGATGAATGTCCCAAGGGTGGCCAGCGTCAGGTTCGAGCCGACGATCGGCTGCACCCGGCCATCCTTGTACTTGCCCAGGCGCGGCCCCAGCACCAGCGCCCCCGCCAGCGCCGCCCAGCCGCCGACCGAATGCACCACGGTCGAGCCGGCAAAGTCCTGAAAGCCCATGGTGTCAAGGAAGCCGCCGCCCCATTTCCAGCTGGCCTGCACCGGATAGATCAGCGCCACCAGCACCACGATGAAGGTCAGAAACGGCCACAGCTTGATCCGCTCGGCCAGGGTGCCCGAGACGATCGAGGCCGTGGTGGCACAGAACATCAGCTGAAAGAAGAAGTCCGAACCGACCGAGGCATAGGTCAGGTCGGTCGCGGTATCGGCCAGCCCCACCGGCTCCAGCGCCGCCGGGTGGAACGCGCCCAGGATGCCGTTGATGGTCCAACCGTCGCCCGGATACATCAGGTTATAGCCGATCAGGTAATAAAGCACCGCGGCGATGGAAAACAGCGCCACGTTCTTGGTCAGCTGCATGGTCACGTTCTTGGAGCGCACCAGGCCGGCCTCGAGCATCGAGAAGCCCGCCCCCATCCACATGACCAGAAACCCGGTCACCAGGAACATGAAGGTGGTCATGATATAGCCGATTTCCTCGTTCGGCGGGGTCATGTCCACCTCTTGCGCAAAGCCCAGCGTCGGCAACAGCGCAGCCCCCGCCAGCAGCATCGTGAATTTCGTCAGTCGCATGTTTCTGTCCTCTCGTCCGCGCTCAAATCGCATCGTCATTGGTTTCGCCGGTGCGCACCCGCAGCGCGCTTTCCACATCCAGCACGAAAACCTTGCCATCGCCGATCTTGCCGGTCTTGGCGGTGGTGGCGATGGTCTCGACCACCTGGTCGGCCATTTCCGCGGCCACCACGATTTCCAGCTTCACCTTGGGCAGGAAATTCACCGAATATTCGGCGCCGCGATAGATTTCGGTATGGCCCGCCTGGGCGCCAAACCCCTTGATTTCGGTGACCATCATGCCGCGCACGCCGATCGAGGTGAGCGCCTCGCGCACCTCCTCCAGCTTGAACGGTTTGATCGCTGCTATGATCAGTTTCACGTCATTCCCCCTGTTCGGTTGGTGTCGGTTGGGTACTGCTGCCAAAAGGCGGGCGGCGGCGGGGCGAGGCAACAAAAGGCCGGCAAATCCGGCGGCCGAAGCGCAAATTTGTCACAAATGGCGCGCTTTGCCGGGGGAATGCCTAAAAAACAGGCAGCGGAAAAACCGCCGGGCCGGGCTTTGAGGCTCCACATTGCCGGAGCGAGTCGCTATTATGGCGCAAAACAAGAGCAGGTTTCGGCATTCATGAGTGGATCAGGCAGAAAAAGACCGCCTCTGGTCGCGGACAAGCGCTATGGGCCGGCCACATCCGGGGCAAAATCCGGCACCCGGGCGCGCAAGAAGGCCAAACCGGCCGCCGGCGGCAAGTCGCGCCCGCGCAAGGCGCCGGCCCGCAAGACCGCCGCGCGCAGCAAGGCCCGCCGCCGGCCCCTGGTCCGCTGGCCGCTGGCGGCGCTGGGCTGGCTGTTTCGCCTGACCTGGCGCTTTGCCCTGCGCGGCGCGGTGGCGCTGGCGCTGGTGGTGGGGCTGGCGGTGTTCTATGACGCCTCGACCATGCCGCCGCTTGCCCAGATGGTGGACGGGCGCGCCCGCGGCTCGGTCACCCTGCTTGACCGCTATGGCAAGGTGTTCGCCTGGCGGGGCGAGCAATTCGGCGGCATCATCACCCCCGACAGCGTCTCGCCGCACCTGAAAAACGCCATCATCGCCACCGAGGACCGGCGCTTCTATCGCCATTTCGGGGTCAGCCCGCGCGGCATTGCCGGCGCCATCAGGATCAACCTCTCGGAAGGCCGCAGCCCGCTTTCCGGCAATGGCGGCTCGACCCTGACGCAGCAGGTGGCCAAGCTGGTCTGCCTGGGCAAACCGTTCGACCCGAACAAATGGAAGAACGAGGCCGAATATGAGCGCGACTGCCGGCGCTCGTCGCTGTGGCGCAAGGCCAAGGAGGCCGCCTTTGCCATGGCCATGGAGGCAAAGTTCACCAAGGACGAGATCCTGACCATCTATCTCAACCGCGCCTTTCTGGGGGCCGGCGCCTATGGCTTCGAGGCCGCAAGCGAGCGGTATTTCGGCAAACATGCCAGCGAACTGCGCCCGGCCGAGGCGGCGATGCTGGCCGGCGCGCTGACCGCTCCCACCCGCTATGCCCCCACCAACAACCTCGAACGCGCACAGGCCCGCGCCGCCACGGTGATCAAGCTGATGCGCGATCAGGGCTATCTGACCGAGGCCCAGGCCCAGACCGCCTGGGCCAACCCCGCCACCCTGTCGCCCGCCGCCAGGGCCCGGGCCGGGGGCTATTTCGCCGACTGGATCATGTCGTCGGGGCCCGATTTCCTGACCCGCGACACCACCGAGGACGTGACCATCCGCACCACCCTCGACCAGGACATCCAGCGCGCCGCCGAAGAGGCCCTGACCTGGGTGTTCGAGAACAAGGTCAGCCCCGAGAGCAAGGCCCAGGCAGCGATCCTGATCATGTCCGCCGACGGGGCGGTGCGCGCCATGGTGGGCGGGCGCGACGTGCGCGCCTCGGGCGCCTTCAACCGCGCCATCCAGGCGCGCCGGCAGACCGGCTCGGCCTTCAAGCCCTTCGTCTATGCCACCGCGCTCGACCTGGGCTGGTCCTACAACAGCCCGATCGTCGATGAACCCTACTGCATCGACATTCCCGGCTCGGGCCAGTGGTGCCCGCGCAATTATACCGGCGAATTCTACGGCAGGGTGTCGCTGACCCAGGCCTTGATGCGCAGCCTCAACATCCCGGCGGTGAAACTGTCGGAAAGCGTCGGCCGCGAAAACGTGCGCACCGTGGCCGAGGGCTTCGGCCTGCGCTCGGACCTGGCGCTGGGCCCGGCGCTGGCGCTGGGGGCCTCCGAAAGCACGCTGATGGAAATGACCGGCGCCTATGCCGGCATCCTCAATGGCGGCTCCTCGGTCACCCCCTACGGCTTGCTGGAGCTGAAACTGCAAGGCGACAGTGAACCGCTGATGAAACAGGACGGCGGCATCGGCGAGCGCATCATCACCCCCGAGGCCGCCAAACAACTGATCTTCATGATGAACCGGGTGATCGAGGAAGGCACCGGCAAACGCGCCCGGCTCGAAGGCATCGAGGCCGCCGGCAAGACCGGCACCACCCAGGGCGCGCGCGATGCCTGGTTCATCGGCTTCACCGCCGATTACGTGGCCGGCGTCTGGATGGGCTATGACGACAACCGGCCGCTCAAGGGCGTCACCGGCGGCGGCCTGCCCGCCGAAATCTGGAAACAGGCGATGCAGCGGGTCTATCAGAACGTCCCGCCCCGGCCGCTGCCGATGATCCGGCCCGAAAGCTATGACCCGCCGCCCGAAACCCCGGCCCCGGTCGCCCCGCAGGATCAGCCCCGCCGCGACCCGGTGCTGGAAATCATCCAGGCCATCCTCGGCGGCGGCACCTGACACCCGGCGCCGGCCGCCCCTTTCATCTTTCCCCAAATACTCCCGCCGGAGGCCTCCGATCTGCCGCGCGCAGCGCGGCCCGGCGGGCGCGAGCCCTTGCACAACCGCCCGGCCCGGCCTATCGCTGAAGGCATCGCCCAAGCCACCGGAGGCCCCATGTCCAGCCCGCTCACCGCCCTGCTCCCCGAAATCCGCAGCCGCTTCGCCCATGTCGAGACCTGTCCGTATAATGGCCCGCGCATCTTTTTCGAAAATGCCGGCGGGGCGCTGACCCTCAACAGCGTGGTCGCCACCTCGGCCGAGCTGGCCGCCATGCCCGACAACCAGGGCCGCGACAACCCGGCCTCGCGCGCGCTGATGGCGATGATCGAGCAGGGCCGGGCCGACACCATGGACTTTCTCGGCGCCGATACCGGCCGGATCATTGCCGGCGAAAGCGGCACCGAGCTTCTGTTTCGCCTGATCCGGGCGGCCTGCCTGGGCGCGCCCGAGGGCGGGGTGGTGCTCTCCTCGACGCTCGAACACCCGGCCTCGCGCGCCGCCGCCGGGCTCTGGGCCGAACGCAGCGGGCGGGCGCATCTGCTGGTGGCGCATGACGATGCCACGGGCAATGTGGACGCCGCCGCCTATGCCGCCCTGCTCACCCCCGAGACCCGCCTGGCCACCATCATCCACACCTCGCCGGTCACCGGCATGGCGGTGGACGTGCCCGCCATCGTCGCCGCGATTCGCGCAGTGGCGCCGGACTGCATCATCATCGTGGACGGCATCCAGCATGCCGCCCATGGCGCGGTCGATCTGGCCGGGCTGGGCGGCATCGACGGCTATGTGCTCTCGCCCTACAAGGTGTTTTCGCGCCACGGCTATGGCCTGGCCTGGCTGTCGCCCCGGCTGGCGGAGATGCCGCATGACCATTTCCCCGAAGGCCCGCCCGACCGGTGGGAGCTGGGCACCCGCGACGCCGGCGCCTATGCCACCTTCAGCCGGGTGGTGGAATATTTCGACTGGCTGGGCGGCGCCCTGGGCGAGACCGGCCCGCGCCGCGCCCGGCTGAAAACCGCCGCTGCCGCCATCCATGCCCATGAGGCCACCCTGACCCACGCCCTGCTGCATGGCACCGGCAACCTGCCGGGGCTCGCCGACCTGCCCGGCGTGGCGCTGATCGGCGATGCCGACACCCCGGCGCGCGAGGGGCTGGTCTCGTTCACCCTGGCCGGGCGCGCGGCCCCCGAAGTGGTCGCCGCCCTGCTGGCGCGCGGCATCCTGACCCATGCCCGCAAGGCCGATGCCTATTCCGGCTCGGTGCTGGCGCCGCTGGGGCTTGAGGATTGCGTGCGGGTCTCGCTGTGTCATTACAACAGCGCCGCCGAGGTCGCCCGCTTCCTCACCGCCATGCAGGAAATCAGCCGGGAGGTCTGACCATGTTCACCATCGAGCACGATTTCGACGCCACCGTGATTACCCTGGTGGACGAGGGCGACGCGCCGCTGCGCGAGGATGTGGTGATCCGCGCCCGCGAGGACCGGATCACCCTGGAGCAATGGCAGCCGGAAACCGACACGGTGCTGCGCGTCACCCTGTCGCCCAGCCAGCTGGCCGACCTGGCCGCGGCGCTGGACCTGCCCGAGGGGGTGTATCGCCGGGTGCTGGGCGAGGGGGAATAGGCGCGCTCACTCCAGCCGGAACAGCTTGTCCCGCCCGCTGGCGCCGCGCACCAGCACCAGCCGCGATTTCGGCACCCCCAGCGCCTGGGCCAGCAGCTTGACCACCGCCTTGTTGGCCTTGCCGTCCTCGGGCACCACGGTGACATGCACCCGCAGGCCGGTCTCGGTTTCCTCGACCCGGTTGCGCGAGGCTTTCGGGGTGACCCGCACCGCAATATCGCGGCCCGGCCGGGCAAGATGGGAAAGCGCGCCTTTTTTCATGGCGGCAGTCTAGACGGCGCGGCAGCGAAGGCAAGGCGGGAGATGGGTGGAAAGCCTGATCCGAGGGCCGCGACCGTCCCGGAAACGCCACACTTGACGGGAGTGAGTGGGTCACGACAAAGGGCAGGCGACCGCCCGGGTGGGCGCGAATGCGCCCGCCATGGGGGCGGGC
>CAZPDV010000064.1:0-9045 GCA_964585355.1 uncultured Aliiroseovarius sp. | reverse complement strand
CGTTGTACGGACCCACCCATTCGGTCGCGTCGATGGCGCCGGACACCAGGTTTTCATAGATCTGGCCGCCGGGCAGCGAGATGGTGGACACGCCCAGCTTGCTCATCACCGTACCGCCAAGGCCGGGGATACGCATCTTCAGGCCCTTGAAGTCTTCGGGGCTGTTGATTTCCTTGGCGAACCAGCCGCCGGCCTGGGTGCCGGTGGCGCCGCACGGCCATGCCTTGAGGCCGAAATTGCCGGAAACCTTGTCCCAAAGCTCCTGACCGCCGCCATACATGACCCAGGCGTTCCACTCGTCCACGGTCATGCCGAACGGCACTGCGGTAAAGTAGGCAAATGCCGGGTCTTTACCGACCCAGTAGTAATCGGCGGCGATATAGGCCTGGCTGTTGCCCGAGGCGACTTCGTCGAACGAGTCGAAGGCCTTGACCCGCTCACCGGCGGCAAAGTAGTTCACCTTGATCGTGCCGTCGGACAGTTCCTCGATGCGCGCGGCAAGGCGCTGGGCCGAGGTGCCAAGGCCGGGAAAGTCGCGCGGCCAGGTCGACACGATGTTCAGCTCCACGGTGTCCTGCGCCACGGCGGGCGCAGCCAACGCTACTCCGGTCGCGCCTACGGCAGCACCGGTCAAAAACTTACGGCGTTTCATCAAATATATCTCCTCCGAGGTTTGTGATATTGTTCTTCTTGCTCTGGTCGCATCCAGACCTCCCGATTGCGACGCTGGCTCAAACTTACGGAAGTCTGGCGTGATTTCAAATGTTAACTTGGGAATAGGTCTGTAAATCTTACGTACCAACGGAATTTTTCGGGCTCGGCCCGGATGTTACCGCTAACAGGAATCTGCAAGGGTGGTACGATACACGCCATGATTGCAGGCGAATCGCCCGGTCACGGGCATCAATGCCGCCGCCCACCCACAGGGCGCGCCATTCCCTTGAACCCGAGGAGCTGATCTTCGATCTGGGTATCGTCGGACAGGTGGAACGGGCAGGGAAGTGGTGCCGGTGATAGGACTCGAACCTACGACCCCATCATTACGAATGACGTGCTCTACCAGCTGAGCTACACCGGCCCGTTTCCAGCCTTGTTCTGGTGGCGGGTCTTTAGCACCGCCTGCGGGCGCTGTGTAGCCCTATTTTTCGTCTTTCGGCCCTTCGTCGCCGGTTTCAGGGGCAGCGTCTTCGACAATATCGGCCTCGATCACCTCGGCCGGGGCCGAGGGCGCGGGGGAATCGTCGGCTGGCGGTTTCGGGGCGGTCGCGTCAACGATCAGCGGCAGCATGTCGGCCCCGCCGGGCAGCGCCACTTCGGCCTCGGTCGGCGCCTTCCAGCTGAGCGTGTCGAAGCTGCCGCAATTTTCGCAAACCGGCGCCCATTCGGCGTGGATATGGTTGCACTTGTCACAGACCCATTGCGGCCCGCGCGGGGCGGTAACCGCCCGGGCAAGCCAGGCGCGCACCACTGAATCATCCGCGCCCTCGCCGCGCTCGATCGCCGCCATCAGGGTCAGCACCCGCTGGGTCGGGCGGGTTTCGGGCAGATCGCCCAGCGCCTTGCGCGCGGCCTCGAAATTACCGGCGGCGATATTGAGTTCGGCCAGCAGCATCCGGGTCTCGTCCGCGTCCGGGTTGTGTTTGGTCAGGGCGCGGAACCGCTTGATCCGGGCCTCGGGGCTTTCGTCAGGCACGATTTCGGCAAAGGCACGGGCCAGGTCCGGGTGCGGCTGTGCCTGCCAGGCCTTGATCAGGACCCTGGCCGCATATTTCGGCTTGCCCGCCTCCATGTAGGATTGCGCGGCCATGACTGCGGCGGGCACCAGATCGGGCGACAGGCGGTTGGCCTCGATCGCCTCTTCGCGTGCCTCGATCGACGCGCCATCCTTGAGCACCTCGCGGGCCTGGCTGAGCGCCAGCACCGCATCGCGCCGGCGAAAGACATCGCGCGGCAGGGCGCCGGTCCTGAGCTTGGCCTCGAGCGTCTTGCGCGCGCCCTGCCAATCGCCCTTGTCCGCCTGCAGCTTGAGCAGCGAATCCTGCACCTCGATATTGCGCGGTTTGAGCGCGAAGGCCTTTTCGGCGAGCTTGAGCGCGGTCTCGGTGTCGCCCTCCGCCAGCTTCTGGGCGAGCAGCCCGCGCACCCCGACAAAGCGCGTGCGCTCGTCCGCCAGCAGGCGCTTGTACATCTCCCGCGCCTGCCGCTTGTCGCCCGACATCTCGGCCGCCTGCGCGGCGATCAGGTTGGTCAGTTCCGGGCGCTGCAGGTATTTCTGCGCCTTGGCGGCCTTGGCCTGTGCCAGCCGCGCTTCGCCCTCGGCCAATGCCATCATGCCCTCGGCCAGCGCATCAATGCCCTTGCGTTCGCGCTTGCGGTCGAAATAACGCGAAATCGCGGTTTCGTCGCCGTTGAGAAAATGAAACACCGCCTTGAGCAGGCCGAACAGCTTGATCCCCAGCCACACCGCGAAAATCAGGAGCACCAGCGCGATCGCGGCCTGCAGCGGCCCCAGCGTCAGTTCGGTCGAGCCGAAGGCGATCTGCACGCCGCCCTGCATCTCCATCAGCATGCCGGCGGCAAGGGTCAGCGCGGCAATGGCAACCACGAAAAGGATAATCTTGAAAAGCGACCAGAGCATGTTTTTCCTTACTTGGCGTTAAGCTGGGCGGTGAGCGTATCAAGGGCGCGCAGGGCGGCAAGCCGGGTTTCGGCCTGCTGCACCCAGTCGGCCATGGCGGCACGGCCTGGGTCGGGCAGGGCCTCGATCTCGGCAAGCGAGGCGGCGATATCGCCCTGTTTCAAGGCGGCCTCTGCCCGTGACAGCACCGCGTCGGGGTCGTCGCCCGCGCGTGGCTCAAGGCTGCGGGTGCCCAGCTGGCTGCGCAGAAAGCCCTCGACCCGGCCAATCCTGCCCGCCTCCACCAGCGCCTTGATCGAGGCCGTCAGCGCAGCACGCGCCGCCGCCGGAAAGCTGTCTTGCAAGGCGCTCAGCGTCGGCACCCCCTCCGGCGCCAGATCGGTCAGCGCTTGCGGAACATCGACGCCATTGGCGGCAAGTGTCGCCAGGGGGTCGGCAAATGGCTGACCGCTGTCGATGGCGCGCACCACTTGCGCCAGGGCGGCGCGGGCGGTGGCTTCGCGCGCGGCTTCCTCGGCGCTCTGGCTGGTGGCGGTGGCCTGCCTGTCGGCCGCGCGAATCGCTTCCAGCTCCTGGTCAAGCATCTGGCGCATCGCCGCCAGTTCGCGTTCATAGGCGCGCGCGGCCGCCTCGGCCGCTTCGGTGCCCGAACCGCGCGGGATCTTCTCGACCTCCAGAAGCCGCGCGTCGATGGCATTGAGCGTATCGCTCAGCGTGGCCAGCCTGTCTTTCACATCCTTGAGCCCGGCGGCGAGTTCATCCAGCCGCCCGTCGCCTTCAAGCGCATCCAGCCGCGCGCGGGTGTCTTTCATGGCGGTCTCAAGCGCGGCGATCTGCTCGGCCTGGGCCTTTTGCGCCACCGCCAGCGGGTCGGGCTCCGGGGTCACGCCGGGAAAGGGCCAGCCCTGGGGCACCACATAGCGCGCGGCGGCAAAGCCAAGTGCGGCCGCCAGCGCACCGCCAAGCAGCAGGCCCAGCGCCACCGACATCCCCTTGCGCGGCGCGGGCGCGGCGGGCGGGGGCGCATCCGGTTCCGGCCCGGCGTCAGCGGTCGGCTCCGGGTCAGGGGCCGGCTCGACGGCGGCTTCCGCCGGGTCCTCGGAGGTGGGCGCCTCGATCGGCTCGGCCTCTTCAACCTCGGGTTTTTCGTTGTTCTTTCGGGTCTTTCTGGCCACGTTCAAATACTCCTGTCGCCCGTGCTCCGAAACCTTATCGCGGCGCTCTGATGGCCTCAAGCGCCACCATGCCGCAACCTGGCAATGAGCCGCGCAAACATTTCCTGCCCCTCCGGGCGATCGCAAACCTCGCTGTTGCCGCCAGTGGCCTGGTGCCAGGCGTCGGCAACGGCAGGGCTGATGGCAATGACATGGAGACCCGGCCCCGGCGTTTCAACATGCGCCCCAATCAGCGTTGCGGAACGTGGCGAGTAAAGGGGAAGGATGGCGGGGGGCTCCCCCTCAAGCGCGGCAAGCAGGGCCGGGTCGGGGGTGCGCGCCTGCTGGTCATAGATCACCGCCTCTTCGGTGGTCAGGCCGCGCGCCGTCAACTGCCGCGCCACGTCGCCCGCCGCATGGCGCCCGCGCAACCAGAGAAGCGGCGGCTTTCCCTCCTGGGTCAGGCGCGCGATCAGCGTGGCGCTGTCGGGCGCAACCCATGCCACCTGTGCACCGGCCGCGCGCGCTGCTTCCGCCGTTCTTTGCCCGACGCAATAGACCCGCCGCCCGGCCAGCCCCCGCGCCATGCGCACCGCATTGGCCGAGGTCACGATGATGCCCGCGGCCCCGGCCGGATCGTAGTGCGCCGGCACCGGACTGATTTCCATGATCGGCGAGATCACCGCCGGCACCGGCCCGCCCAGCGCCGCCTCGCAGGCCCGGATCAGCCGTTTCGACTGCGCCTCGGGGCGGATCAGCAGGAGAAGCGGAGTTGTGTGCATGGCCTGCCGGTGTTACCTCGCAGGCATGGGACAAGCAACCGGGGCGATATGGACAAGGGCCTGACCATTCTGGGGTTGGAGAGCAGTTGCGACGATACCGCCGCCGCGGTGGTGCGGATGGAGGCGGCCGGCGGCGCCCGGATCCTGGCCTCGGTCGTGGCCGGACAGGCCGAGCTGCACGCCGATTATGGCGGCGTCGTGCCCGAGATTGCCGCGCGTGCGCATGTGGAAAAGCTCGATGTGCTGACGGCGCAGGCGCTCAAGCAGGCCGGGCTTGACCTGCAGGACATGGACGCCATTGCCGTGACCGCCGGGCCGGGGCTGATCGGCGGCGTGCTGGCCGGCGTGATGTTTGCCAAGGGGCTGGCGGCGGGGGGTGGCCTGCCGCTGATCGGTGTCAATCACCTGGCGGGGCACGCGCTGACCCCCCGCCTGACCGACGGGGCCAGCTATCCTTACCTGATGCTGCTGGTTTCGGGTGGGCATTGCCAGTTTCTGCTGGTGCGTGGGGCCGAGGATTTCACCCGCCTGGGCGGCACCATCGACGACGCCCCCGGCGAGGCATTCGACAAGGCCGCCCGGCTGATGGGCCTGTCGCAGCCTGGCGGCCCGGCGATCGAGGCCTGCGCGCGGGACGGTGATCCTGCGCGCTTTGCCCTGCCGCGCCCGCTGCTGGATCGGCCCGGCTGCGACATGTCCTTTTCCGGCCTCAAGACCGCGCTGTTGCGGATGCGCGACAGGCTGGTGGCCAAACATGGCGGGCTGCGCAGCGGCGACCGGGCCGATCTGGCGGCCAGTTTCCAGGCGGCGATTGCCGAGGTTCTTGCCGAAAAATCGCGTCGGGCGCTCAAGGCATACATGGCCTTGAACCCGTCCAGGCCGGTTTTTGCCGTTGCCGGCGGTGTAGCGGCAAATCAGTCTCTACGCGCCGCATTAGAGACTGTTTCGGCCCAGGCAGGCGCGGCTTTCATGGCCCCGCCGCTGGCGCTTTGCACCGATAATGCGGCGATGATTGCCTGGGCCGGGGGCGAGCGTTTTCTGGCCGGCGGGCGCGATGACCTGCACCTGGCAGCCCGGCCACGCTGGCCGCTGGATCGCACCGCCCCGGCAATGCTGGGGTCGGGCAAGAAGGGGGCCAAGGCATGAGGCTGGCGGTTCTTGGCGCCGGTGCTTTCGGTACCGCGCTGGCTATCAACCTGGCGCGTGCGGGGCGGGAGGTGACGCTCTGGGCCCGGGCGCCGGGCGACATGGCGACACGGCGTGAAAATGTCGGGCGGCTGCCGGGGCAACGCCTGCCCGACAACCTCCAGGTGACAGGCGATATTTCTGTTGCTGCCCAGGCCGGGATCTTGCTGCTGGCCATGCCCATGCAGGCGCTTGGCGGCTTCGTGCGCGGGCATGCCGGGGTGTTGGCCGACAAGACGCTGGTCACCTGTTGCAAGGGGGTGGACATGGCCACCGGGCTGGGGCCGGCGGAAACGGTTCGGCAGGCCTGTCCGACCGCCAGGGTCGCGGTGCTGTCCGGCCCCGGTTTTGCCGTGGACATCGCCCAGGGCCTGCCCACCGCGCTGACCCTGGCCTGTGCCGAAGATGGCGCCGATCTGCAAGCCGCGCTGGCGACCGAGACGCTCAGGCTCTATCGCAGCCGGGACGTGACCGGGGTTGAACTGGGCGGGGCGCTGAAAAACGTCATCGCCATTGCCGCCGGGCTGAGCATGGGGGCGGGGCTGGGAGAAAGCGCGCGGGCGGCGCTGCTGACCCGCGGATTTGCCGAGATGAACCGATTTGCGGTGGCCCGCGGCGCCCGGCCCGAGACCCTTTCGGGCCTGTCGGGGCTGGGTGATCTGGTGCTGACGGCGACATCGGCCAAAAGCCGCAATTACGCTTTCGGGCTGGCGCTTGGGCAGGGGGGAACCGCGCCGCCGCCGGGCACCACGGTCGAAGGCATGGCCACCGCCCGTGCCGTGGCAGACCTGGCCGCGCGCGCCGGGATCGACCTGCCGATCACGAAAATGGTGGTGGCGGTGCTGGAGGGGAAGATGACCATCAACGCGGCGCGTGCGGCCTTGCTGGCGCGTCCACTCAGGGAGGAATGACATGTTTGCAGCCGTGATCTGTACCGACAAGCCGGGCGGGCTTGAGACCCGCATGGCCAACCGCGAGGCACATCTGGCCTATATTGCCGAAACTGGCGTGGTGATTCAGGCCGGGCCGTTTCTGGATGCCGATGGGAAGATGTGCGGCTCGCTGGTCATTCTGGAAGTTGCCGACATGGAAGCCGCCCGTGCCTGGGCGGATGGTGACCCCTATGCCCGCGCCGGGCTGTTTTCGGATGTGCGAATTGAAGAATGGAAAAAGGTGGTGTGATGCAATACTGGCTGTTCAAGTCGGAACCGAGCACCTGGTCCTGGGAGCAACAACTGGCCAAGGCGCCGGAATGCGAGGAATGGGACGGCGTGCGCAATTACCAGGCGCGCAATTTCATGCGTCAGATGCAGCCCGGCGACCTGGGCTTCTTTTACCATTCGCAAAAGGACAAGGCCATTGTCGGTATTGTCGAGGTCTGCACCGAGGCCCATCCCGACAGCACTACCGATGATCCGCGTTGGGAATGTGTGGATGTTCGGGCGGTCAGGACGCTGACGCATCCGGTGACGCTGGCCATGTGCAAGGCGGAGCCGCGGCTGGCGGAAATGGCTCTGGTGCGCAACACGCGCCTGTCGGTGCAGCCGGTCACGCCAGAGGAATGGCAGATCGTCCTGGAGATGGCTGGCGAAGCGTCGTAAGGACCCGAACGAACTGGCATCGGGCCTGTCCTGCGCAACCTGCTTAAAAAAAGGAGGGCCCCGACCCCATCGGAACCCTCCTTCCACCCCACGTGCTCCCTAGCACCACACGTGTCTCTGAATAAGGGTCCGACCGTCCTGGTCTTGAACTGACATTAGGCAAAGCCGCGCTTCGGCGCAATCCTTTAGATCCGACAATTTCCTTTAAATGCAGTAGGTTATGATTAACGACCCCTTACCAATGAAAAAGGCGTTCGCCGGGAAAGCGAACGCCCAAAGGTGCACTTTGCGGGGGGCTCAGCCGTAAACGGCTTCCTTGCCGAAATGCTTGACCAGCATGTAATAGACCACGGCGCGATACTTGTTGCGCTCCGAGCGGCCATACGTGTCCAGCACGGCGTTGATGGCGTCCATGAGTTCGGGCCCGTCAGACAGGCCCAGCTTCTTGATCAGGAAGTTGTTCTTGACGGTTTCAAGTTCCTGCGGCTGGCTGGCGGCAACGGTCGAGGCGTCGGCGTTGTAAATCGATGGGCCGCAGCCGATGGTAACCTTGGTCAACAAGTCCATGTCCGGCGTCATGCCGCACTTGTTTTTCAGATCATCGGCGTATTTCGCGATCAGATCGTCTCTCTTACCCATTTCAAACCTCTCATATGTTACCGGGCCGCAGCCCCCATTAACCAGTATCGTAGTCGGATTGCGGCATGACACAAGGGAAAAAGATCGCGCGTTATTCCCCGCAGCGCGGCCCTTGCCTTCCGAATCTGAACCCGAACTCAGTAGCGGTAATGTTCGGGCTTGAAGGGGCCATCGGGCGAGACGCCGATATAATCCGCCTGCTCCTGGCTGAGTTTGGAAAGGTGCACGCCGATCCGGTCCAGATGCAGCCGGGCCACCTTTTCGTCCAGATGCTTGGGCAGGATATAAACCTTGTTGTCGTACTCGTCGCCTTTGGTCCAGAGCTCGATCTGGGCCAGCACCTGGTTGGTGAAGCTTGCCGACATGACAAAGGAGGGGTGGCCGGTGGCGTTGCCGAGATTGAGCAGGCGCCCCTCGGAAAGCAGGATGATGCGGTTGCCCGAGGGCATCTCGATCATGTCCACCTGGTCCTTGATCCTGGTCCATTTGTGGTTTTTCAGGGCGGCCACCTGAATTTCGTTGTCGAAATGGCCGATATTGCCGACGATGGCCATGTCCTTCATCTCGCGCATATGCTCGATGCGGATGATGTCCCTGTTGCCGGTGGTGGTGATGAAAATGTCGGCATCTGCCACGGCTTCCTCAAGCGTCACCACCTCGAACCCGTCCATGGCGGCCTGCAGGGCGCAGATCGGGTCGATCTCGGTCACTTTTACCCGGGCGCCGGCGCCGCGCAGGCTGGCCGCCGAGCCCTTGCCCACGTCGCCATAGCCACAGACCACGGCAACCTTGCCGGCCATCATCGTGTCGGTGGCGCGGCGGATCCCGTCCACCAGGCTTTCCTTGCAGCCATACTTGTTGTCGAATTTCGACTTGGTGACCGAGTCATTGACGTTGATCGCGGGGAACGGCAGGTGGCCCTTTTCCATCAGCTGATAGAGCCGGTGCACGCCGGTGGTGGTTTCCTCGGAGACGCCCTTGATCATGTCCCGTTGCTTGACAAACCAGCCGGGGCTTTCCTTCATCCGCTTGCGGATCTGGGCAAA
>CAZPDV010000063.1:0-9058 GCA_964585355.1 uncultured Aliiroseovarius sp. | reverse complement strand
GGGCGGTTTGAGTATTTGGGGAAAGATGAAAGGGCGGGCTTGTCAGCCGGTGGGCGACGGGGCATTAAGCGGCCATGGCAGTAGGGATTTTCGATAGTGGCCTTGGCGGGCTGACGGTGCTGGATGCGGTGGCGAAGCGGCTGCCGGAGGTGCCGCTGGTCTATCTGGCCGACAGCGCCAATGCGCCTTACGGGGTGCGCACGCCGGATGACATCTTTGCCCTGACCAGGGCGGCGGTGGCGCGGCTGTGGCAGGAGGGGTGCGACCTGGTGATCCTGGCCTGCAATACCGCCAGCGCCGCGGCGCTCAGGCGTTTGCAGGAGGGGGGGCTGCCCGAGGGCAAGCGGGTGCTGGGGGTGTTCGTGCCGCTGATCGAGGCCTTGACCGAGCGCGACTGGGGCGACAACAGCCCGCCGCGCGAAGTGGCGGTCAAGCATGTGGCGCTGTTTGCCACGCCGGCCACGGTGGCAAGCCGCGCCTTTCAGCGCGAGCTGGCCTTTCGTGCCATAGGCGTGGATGTGGAGGCGCAGGCCTGTGGCGGCGTGGTCGATGCCATCGAGGAAGGCGACATGATCCTGGCGGATGCGCTGGTGCGGAGCCATGTGGACGCGCTCAAGCGCAAGATGCCGGCGCCGGATGCGGCGGTGCTGGGCTGCACCCATTATCCGCTCATGGCCGATACCTTTCAGGCGGCGCTGGGCGATGCGGTCAAGGTGTTTTCGCAGGCCGGCCTGGTGGCCGAAAGCCTGGCGGATTATCTCGAGCGCCATCCGGGCATGGTGGGCGGCGGCGAGGGGATCAGGTTCCTGACCACCGGCGATGCCCGGCAGGTCAGCGACCGGGCCACCGCCTTCCTGCGACGAAGCATCGCTTTCGAACCTGCCTGAGCGCCCATTGCGGCGGGGCGGACGAGCCCTTACATTCCCCCTGAACAGGAGAGGTCGCCATGACCCGTAAAATCGCCATCCTTGGGGCCAGCGGCTATACCGGAGCCGAATTGGTCCGCCTGATTTCGAGCCATCCGGGGCTGGAGATCGTGGCGCTTTCCGGCGAGCGCAAGGCCGGGCTGCCCTATGGCGCGGTCTATCCGCATCTGCGGCATCTGGACCTGCCGGATCTGGTCAAGATCGACCAGATCGACTTCAGCGGCGTTGACCTGGCCTTTTGCGCCCTGCCGCATGCCACCTCGCAGGCGGTGATCCGCGACTTGCCGCGCGATCTGAAGATCGTGGATCTGTCCGCCGATTTCCGGCTGCGCGATGTGGAGGAATATGCCAGGTGGTATGGCAAGCCCCACGCTGCGCCGGAGTTGCAGCCCGAGGCGGTCTATGGCCTGACCGAATTTTACCGCGACGACATTCGCAAGGCCCGGCTGGTGGCGGGCACCGGCTGCAATGCCGCGACCGGGCAATATGCGCTGGTCCCCCTGATCCGGGGCGGGGTGATCGACCTGGATGATATCGTGATCGACCTGAAGGCGGCGGTGTCCGGGGCGGGACGCGTGCCCAGGGAAAACCTGCTGCATGCGGAATTGTCCGAGGGCTATCATGCCTATGCGGCGGGCGGCACCCATCGCCACCTGGCCGAGTTCGACCAGGAATTTTCCCGCCATGCCGGGCGGCCGGTCAGGGTGCAGTTCACCCCGCACCTGATCCCGGCCAACCGCGGCATTCTGGCCACGGTCTATGTCAAGGGCGATGCCGAGCGCATTCATGCGGCCCTTTCGGCGGCCTATGCGGACGAGCCGTTCATCCTCACCCTGCCCATGGGCGAGGCGCCATCGACCCGGCATGTGCGGGGCTCGAATTTTTGCCATATCGGCGTGGTCAGGGACCGTATCGAGGGGCGCGCGATCATCATCGCGGCGCTGGACAATCTGACCAAGGGGTCCAGCGGGCAGGCGTTGCAAAATGCAAACCTGATGCTTGGACTGGACGAGACAACGGGGCTGACCATGGCCCCCCTATTCCCGTGAGGAGGGCAGGATGGCCGGAATGAAAGGGCTGAAGAAAAAGCGTCGGATGCAGGTGATCGTGCTGGCATTCGTGGCGCTGGGGCTGGCCACCGGGCTGGTCGGATATGCCTTCAGGGACGGGATCAACTATTTCCGCTCGCCCAGCCAGGTGATGGAAAATCCGCCCAGGGCAAACGAGGTTTTCCGCATCGGCGGCCTGGTGGAAGAGGGCTCTCTGGTGCGTGGCGATGGCGAGACGGTGCGCTTTTCCGTCACCGATGGCGGCGCCACCGTGCCGGTGGAGTTCACCGGCGTCCTGCCTGACCTGTTTGGCGAGGGCAAAGGCATGGTCGGCACCGGCTCTTACGTGAACGGCGTCTTCAAAGCCACTGAAATCCTTGCCAAACATGATGAAAACTACATGCCGAAAGAGGTGATCGACGCGCTCAAGGAGCAGGGCGTGTACGAGGATCCGAACTCCTGATTTCCGGTTTGTTAACCCGATGCTAACAGCCTTGGCCCCGCAATTTTTGGCGAGGGCATTGGCTGATGAAAACGGTTCAGGAGATTGCGGACGAGATCATCGCCCGTGAAGGCGGTTATGTAAACGACCCGGACGATCCGGGCGGCGCGACCAAGTTTGGCGTCACCATCGGCACCATGCGGCAGCTGGGGCTGGATCTGACCGGCGATGGCATCGTGACCGAGGCGGATGTGCGCCGGCTGACCCGCGCGCAGGCCGCCGATATCTTCATCAGGCACTATTTCCGCAAGCCGGGGATCGACCGGCTGCCGGAATCGATCCAGGCATCGGTATTCGACATGTATGTGAATTCCGGCGCCAATGCCGTTCGCATTTTGCAACGCCTGCTGCGCAAAATGGGATATATGGTGGCGGTGGATGGCGCCATCGGCCCCGAGACCATCGCCGCCGCCGCCGCCGCCGAGCGGGCCGCGCCGGGGTATTTCGCCGATGCCTATGGGATCGAGCGGCGCAACTGGTATTACCGCCTCGCCGACCGGCGCCCGGCCAGCCGCAAATATGCCCGCCGGCGCGATGGCGGCAAGGGCGGCTGGATCCTGCGGGCCGAGGCCTTCATCAGCCCGAAATATCACCTGACGGATGCCGAACACCGGGCACGGGTGGCGGCATGGGACTGATCGAAGCCCTGTTTCGCATGCTGTTTGGCGGCGGCCGCAACGCGATCAAGGACACGGCCGAGGTGTTTCGCGAAAACGCCGAGGCGGCGGGGGCGCGGGCGGCGGGGCTGCGGGCGGCCAGCCTGGGGCAGTTCGCGGCCGAGTTCGCCCAGCCGCGCCGCGGCCGGTTCGACCGCTTCATGGACGGGCTCAACCGGGTGCCGCGCCCGGCGCTGGCGCTGGGCACGCTGGGGCTGTTCCTGTCGGCGATGATCGATCCGGTCTGGTTCGCCGCCCGGATGCAGGGCATCGCGCTGGTGCCCGAACCGTTGTGGTGGCTCTTGGGCGCCATTGTCAGCTTCTATTTCGGGGCGCGGTATCAGGCCAAGGGGCAGGAATTTCAGCGCTCGATCGCCCAGACCATGCTGCGGGTGAACGGGGTGACCGACAATCTGCGGGCGCTGGAGGCGCTCAAGGCCGGGGCGGGAGTGCCGGGCGGGCAGGAGCCGCTCGATACCGGCCCCAACCCGGCGCTGGAGGCATGGAGGGGCAAGAATGGGAACTGACCTGATCTTCAAGCTGGTGAGCGAAAACGGGCCCTGGGCGCTGCTGGTATTCTATCTGTTGTGGCGGGACCTGCAGAAGGACATGGCGACCCGGGCGGTGCTGGACAAGAACTCGGCCATATTGACCGAGATCACCACCATCATCCGCGAGCGTTTGCCGGGGGGGTACCGGCGATGACCTGGTGCGAAAGGCGCGGGCTGCGGGCCTGGATGTGGCGGATTTTTGTCGGCAAGGCCTTGTGCAAGGCATTGGAAAGAAATGAGAAAGCCGCGCGAGAGCTGGATGCGGCGGTGCGGGAGGTGTTGGGGCGATGAAGCAGGCATTGATGTTGCTGGTGGCGCTGAGCGCGCTGTTTCAGCTGGGCAACAGGGTGCTGGGCACCTGGGTGGTGGTGCAGGTGGCCTATGGGGCGATCGCGCTGATGGCGCTGATGATCGCGGCGACGTTTCTGTGGCTGTTCGTGGTGCGGGCAACGCCGCTGGCGCTGGGCATGGCCTATAGCTGGGCGGGGGCGGCTTTCGTCATGGGCTGGTGGTGGTTTTACAACCTGTCCGGTCAGCCCGGCTGGCTGCGCGACAGTGCGATCCTGTCAAGCATCCTGCCGCTGTATTTCGTGGGCGCGGTGCTGCATTTCGCGGTGATCCACCGCTCGTTCGGGCTGCACGGCGCGGCCTTCGTGTTGCCGGTGATCGGGGCGGTGGCCCTGTCGGCGGGCATTTACTGGGTGCTCTGAGGCCATTGAAAAGGCTGCCCCGGAAGGCAGCCCTTGTCATGCGTGGTTGGGTGGCGGGATCAGAAGTTGTGCACCACGCCGAGCCGGATGTTGTTGCCGGAGGTACCTCCGAAAATCTGAAGGTGGGAGAGGTCAGCGCGCAGGCCCCAGCCCTGGGAGAACTGGTATTCGGCTCCGACACCCGCGACCCAATATCTGGGGGATCCGCTCGTGTTCATGCCCAGGCCGAGCAGGCCGAAGCCCAGCACATTGGAGCCGAGTTTGGTGCCGATACGGCCATGAATTTCAGCCAGCGACCCGGCCGCGAACTTGCTGAAATCCACCTCGCCGCCATAGACCAGATTGCCCTGGTCGATGTTGTAGCCAAGCTGAATGCCCACCCCGGTATTGTTTCCAGGTGTCAGGTGGGTTGCGAAAACCCCGGCATAGGCGCCGTTCCATTCGCCGGCATTTGCGGCGCCGGCGGTGACGCTGGCGATCAATGCAGTTGTTGCGAGAAGTTTTTTCATGTCCACACCCATTCTTTCATTCACTCTTTCTTTTTTCGGCGATGCGCCGTTGCTTTTGTCCCTCGCGGCGATTCTAGGCCTGCACCGACCGGTAGTCAACGACCCTGCCCGGGGCCTGGCCCGCACAACTTTGCGTGAGCGGCAACGAGCCCATTGTTGGCCCGGCGCAAAGGGGGTACAGATGGAGCATGATTACAGAGCTTGGACATTTTGCGCTGGTGCTCGCGTTAGGCGTGGCCCTGGTGCAGGTCGTGGTGCCGCTGATCGGCGCGCACAAGGGGTGGGCCGGCTGGCAGGCAGTGGCGATGCCGGCGGCAGTGGCGCAGTTCCTGCTGATCGCCGGGGCCTTCGCGGCCTTGATGCATGCCTTTGTCACCTCGGATTTTTCGGTGCGGCTGGTCTATCTCAACTCGCATTCGCTCAAGCCGATGCTCTACAAGGTCACCGGGGTCTGGGGCAATCACGAGGGCTCGATGCTGCTCTGGGTGCTGATCGTGTCGCTGTTCGGCGCGGTGGTGGCCGTGTTCGGGCGCGGCCTGCCGCCGGCGTTCAAGGCGCGGGTGCTGGCGGTGCAGGGGCTGATCGGGGTGGCTTTCCTGGCCTTTTCGCTGTTCACCTCGAACCCGTTTCTGCGCCTGGCCGAGCCGCCGTTTGACGGGCAGGGGCTCAACCCGCTGTTGCAGGACCCGGGCCTCGCCTTTCACCCGCCGTTTCTGTATCTGGGCTATGTCGGCCTTTCCATGGCGTTCAGTTTTGCCATTGCCGCGCTGATCGAGGGGCGCATTGATGCGGCCTGGGCGCGCTGGGTGCGGCCGTGGACGCTGGCGGCGTGGATGTTCCTGACCATCGGCATCGGCCTGGGCTCGTGGTGGGCCTATTACGAGCTGGGCTGGGGCGGGTTCTGGTTCTGGGACCCGGTCGAGAATGCCTCGTTCATGCCGTGGCTGTTTGCCGCCGCGCTGCTGCATTCGGCGATCGTGGTGGAAAAGCGCGAGAGCCTGAAAAGCTGGACCATCCTGCTGTCGATCCTGGGCTTCGGCTTTTCGCTGATCGGGACGTTCCTGACCCGCTCGGGCATCATCACCTCGGTGCATGCGTTTTCCACCGACCCGACCCGCGGCGTCTTCATCCTGGGCATCCTGGCGTTTTTCGTGGGCGGCGCGCTGCTGCTGTTTTCGATCCGCGCCGGCGCCATGCAGGCCAAGGGGGTGTTCGCCCTGGTCAGCCGGGAAAGCGCGCTGGTGCTCAACAACATCCTGCTGGCGGTGGGGGCTTTCGTGATCTTTACCGGGACCATCTGGCCGCTGGTGGCCGAGCTGTTCTTCGATCGCAAGCTGAGCGTCGGCGCCCCGTTTTTCGAGGCCGCCTTTACCCCGTTCATGGTGGCGCTGGCCATTATCCTGCCGGTAGGGGCGATGCTGCCGTGGAAGCGGGCCCGGCTGGGGCCGGTGCTGCGCAAGCTGTGGCTGGCGGCGTTGGCGGCGCTTGCGGTGGCGGCTCTGGCCTGGGTGCTGGGCACCGGGCGGTCGCTGCTGGCGCCGATCGGCATGGGGCTGGGGGCGTGGCTGATCGCCGGCGCGCTGGTCGATGTCTGGATGCGCACCGGGCGCGGGGAACTGCGCGGCCGGCTTGCCCGGCTGACCCGGCTGCCGCGCGGCGATTGGGGCAAGGTGCTGGCCCATGCCGGGCTGGGGGTGGTGTTCATCGGCATTTCCGGGCTCATGGCCTGGCAGGTCGAGGATATCCGCGTGGCCCAGGTGGGCGAGACCTTCAACGTGGCCGGCTATGACGTGACGCTGGAAGAGGTGCACAAGGCCGAGGGGCCGAACTATATCGCCACCACCGCCACCATGCGGGTTGTGCGCGACGGGCGCGAAGTGGCGGTGCTGCACCCGGAAAAGCGGGTCTATCCGGTGCAGTCCATGCCGACCACCGAGGCGGCGATTTCTCAGGGCCTGTGGCGGGACCTGTATCTGGTGATCGGCGACCCGCAGGAGGGCGGCGGCTGGGCCGTGCGCACCTTCATCAAGCCCTTTGCCGACTGGATCTGGCTGGGCTTCCTGCTGATGGCGCTGGGCGGGATCGTCAGCCTCTCTGACCGCCGCTTCCGCGTGGCCGCCGGCGCGGCCAGGATGCGCGCGGCCATCAAGGGGGTGCCGGCGGAATGAAACGGCTGATCCCGGTCCTGATCCTGGCCCTGCTGGCCGGTCCGCTCTGGGCGGTGAACCCGGATGAGGTGCTTGATGACCCGGTGCTCGAGGCGCGGGCGCGCGAGATCAGCCAGGGGCTGCGCTGCGTGGTGTGCCGGGGCGAAAATATCGACGAATCCAATGCCGGCATCGCCCGCGACATGCGGCTTCTGGTGCGCGAACGCCTGCTGGCGGGCGACAGCAACGACCAGGTGATGGATTATCTGGTCGAGCGCTATGGCGAATATGTGCTGATGAAGCCGACCATGGGCGGGGCCAACCTGCTGCTCTGGGGGGCGGGGCCGATCCTGCTGCTGCTGGGGCTGGTCACGGCCGGGTTTTATGTGCGCGGCCGGGCGCGGGCCGGCAATGTGCCGCCGGAGGCGCTGAGCGAAGTCGAAAAAGAGCGGCTGGACCAGTTGCTCAAGGAATAGGAGCGGGCGGCAGTGTTGCCGTTTTGCCTTGGGTGTTAAAAAAGTGCCCGCATTTTCGCCGCCGGGATTGTGGTGCAAGACCTTTCACCCCATATTGTTTTTTGTTTTCGAGTAGTTGAAAAGGGGTTAGAGATGTTCAATAAATCAGTTTTCCTGGCCGGTTTCCTTGCTGCTTCAAGCCTTGGTATGTCGGCTCAAGCGCAAGATTTCTCAGGCTTTTTTGCCGGCCTTTATGGGGCCAGCGCCTATTCCGGATCCGATCGGGCGGTGGGGCTCAAGTTCGGCTATGACCACCAGATGGGCAACAAGGTCATCGGGGGCGATGTTGATTATTTCAAGGCCAGCCCTTCCGGGGATAGCGAGGTGTTCGTGAACGTCCGTGGCGGCTATGTGGTGACCCCGAAAGCCATGGTTTTTGCCTCGGTCGGGCGCGGTACGTATTACCCGCTCAACCTTCCCATTTATTCGGCCGGCTTTGGCGGTGAATTCAAGGTCACCGACTCGGTTTCGCTTCGCGCCGATTACGAATGGCATAATGCGCTTGGCTTCCCGTTGTCCTCGGCAGAACGGTTTTTCAAGCTGGGTGCCAACTGGCGTTTCTGAAACAGACGGACCCGAAACCTGTAACGCGCCGTGGGTTTGACGGCGCGTTTCGCTTTTCTTCCCTGCCGGGCCGGGGTATCTGAGGCCAACAGGGAGGCCGCCATGCAATACCAGACCATCATGCTTGAGATCGCCGAAGGGGTCGGCGTCGTGACCCTCAACCGGCCCGAGGTGCGGAACGCGCTCAATACCCGGATGCGGGCCGAGCTGACCCATGCGGTGCGCGCCGCCGGGCAGCAGGCGCGGGTGGTGGTGCTGACCGGGGCCGGGCAGGCGTTCTGCTCGGGCCAGGATCTGGGCGACCGGGTCAATGCCACCAATGTCAACCTCGAGCGCACCCTGCGCGATGAATACGAGCCGATGCTCACGGAAATCACCCAATGCCCGGTGCCGGTCATCGCGGCGGTGAACGGCGCGGCGGCGGGGGCGGGGGCCAACCTGGCGCTGGCCTGCGACGTGGTGATCGCGGCCGAGCGCGCCATCTTCCTGCAGGCCTTCACCCGGATCGGGCTGATCCCCGATGCCGGCGGCAGCTATTGGTTGCCGCGACAGGTGGGCATGGCGCGGGCCATGGGCGCGGCGCTGTTTGCCGAGCCGGTTTCGGCGCGTCAGGCCGCCGATTGGGGCATGATCTGGGAGGCGGTGGCGGATGACGATTTCGACGCCCATTGGCGGGGGCGGGCGGCGCATCTGGCGGCGGGGCCGACCCAGGCCTTCCGGCGGGTCAAGGCGGCGATGCGGGCCTCGTTCGACAACGACCTGGAGGCGCAGCTCAAGCTCGAGGCGCGGCTGCAGGGCGAATGCGGCAAGAGCCGGGATTTCAAGGAAGGCGTGCTGGCCTTTCTGGAGAAACGCCCGCCGCAATTCGAGGGGCGCTAGGGCCTGTCCTCATTTATCTTGCGCCCCCGGCGCGTGCCCATTTTGGCAGG
>CAZPDV010000062.1:0-9189 GCA_964585355.1 uncultured Aliiroseovarius sp. | reverse complement strand
GTCGAATTCCTTTACCATTCAGCTTGAAAATACCGCGGCGATTGCCTACCCAGCGCACATGACTTGTCCATTGTGCTCTTCTGGTGAAGCCTTGATCACCTTTGCCGTTCCCGGTGGCCCTGACGGGGCCTCGGTCGAGATCTGTCAAACCTGTGCCGATCAGATCGACGGCACGCCCGAGCCCAACCACTGGCGCGGGCTCGTGGGCACGATCTGGGATGAAAACCCGGCGATTCAGGTGCTCAGCGTCAGGATGCTGCGCCGCCTTGCCGGCGAGGGCTGGGCCCAGGATGCGCTGGATCAGGCCTATCTGGACGACGAAACCCAGGCCTGGGCCGACAATGTGCCGGCGGAAAGCCAGCACAGGGATGCCCATGGCGCCACCCTGAATGCGGGCGATACCGTGGTGTTGATCAAGGATCTGCCGGTCAAGGGGGCGGGTTTTACCGCCAAGCGCGGCACCGCCGTGCGCGGCATATCGCTGGTCGAGGACAACCCGGCCCAGATCGAGGGGCGGGTCGAGGGCCAGCGCATCGTGATCCTGACCGAATTCGTGAAGAGGAAATGAGATGAAGCCCAAGGGATTTTCGCGCACCCAGATCTGGTTGCATTGGCTGGTATTCGTGCTGGTGGCGCTTCAGTTCGTGTTCAACGACTTTATCAAGGAGGCCTGGATTTCCTATGTGAAAACCGGCGATTTTCAGTTCAACCTGCTGATTGCAGGGCATGTCATCGGCGGCACCGTGATCCTGCTTCTGATCCTGTGGCGGCTGGTTCTGCGCAAGACCCGTGGCGTGCCGCCCTTGCCCGAGGATGAAAGCCCGGCGCAGCGGGCGGTGGCGGCGGGGACGCAGCACACGCTCTATCTGTTGCTGATCCTGATGCCGGTGAGCGGGCTGCTGGCGTGGTTTGGCGACGTGCAGAGCGCGGCCAGCGTGCATTACTATCTGAAATTCGCGGTTCTGTTCCTGGTGGCGTTGCATGTGGGGGCGGCGCTCTATCACCAATATGTGCTGCGCGACGGGGTGCTGAACAAGATGATGAAGCCCGAGGAATAATGCTGCGGCTGACCCTGATCCTGCATGCCATTGCCGGGGGCATCCTGGCCAGCGTGGCCGTGGTCCTGGCGCTGGTGGCCGGGGTCGGTGGGCTGTGGCCGCTGCTGGGCGCGGCTTTTGCGGGCTGGCTGGCGGGCTGGCCGGTGGCCATTCTGGTGGCCCGCGCCATGCGCGATTGAGACCCGGCGCAACCTGATCCAGATCAAGGAAACAAGGCGCTTTTCGTGGTTCCTGCCAGGGAAGCATTGATGGAGGCTTCTCATGCTCAAGATCGTGGCGCTCATCTATATCGTGGCCGGCGCAACCCTGGCCGGCATCCTCATCGTTGCCGCTTTGGTGACCGGCAATGACACGGCCCAGCCGATCATCTGGGCGGCGCTGGCGGGGTTTGCCATCGGCATCCCGGTCACCTGGCTTGTGGCCCGGAAGATTGCCGATATGTAAGCTTCGCGCTTGAGCGTTCGGGGCCGAGCGGCTAGGTTGCCGTCATGGTCCCGTAGCTCAACTGGATAGAGCACCTGACTTCTAATCAGGGGGTTGGGGGTTCGAGTCCTCCCGGGATCGCCATCAGGCCGCCCGCGCGGCCATGAAACCGCCCGCCCACAGCCTTTTTCTTGACGCGTCCGCGCGCTATGCCTAGGGGCGAAAGCGGTGGCCGCGAGCAGGATTTGGCTGAACAAACCAGGGCATATGACCCCCATCCGGCCTATCGGCCCGAGATCGACGGGATGCGCGCCATCGCCGTGCTGGCGGTGGTGGCCTATCATTTCGGCCTGCCGGGCATTGGCGGCGGGCTGGTTGGCGTTGACATCTTCTTTGTCATTTCGGGTTTTCTGATCGGTGGCATCCTGCTGGGCGAGGCGGCCCGGACCGGCACCATCCGGCTGGGCCGGTTTTACCTGCGCCGCATCCGCCGGTTGGCGCCGGCCTATTTCGCCATGGCGGCGGCGTCGCTGGCGGCGGCCTGGTTCGTCCTGCTGCCGTTCGAGGCGCGCGAATTCGGCAAGGAGCTGATCGCCGCCACCACCTATCTGGCGAATGTGCATTTCTTTCGCGAGACCGGCTATTTCGACACGCTGGCCGAGAGCAAGCCTTTCCTGCACATGTGGTCGCTGGCGGTGGAGGAGCAGTTCTATCTGGTGCTGCCCTTTGTCATCCTGGCGCTGCGGCGGCGGTGGCGCCTGTTGCGCGGGGTGCTGGTGGCGGGGTTCGTGGCCTCTCTGGCGGGCGAACTGTGGCTCACGCCAATCAACCAGCCGGCGGCGTTCTATCTTTTTCCGCTGCGCGCCTGGGAGCTTCTGGCCGGGGTTCTGCTGGCGGCGTTCGGCCATGGCAGGGGCCGGGTCTGGATGAGCTGGGCGGGCCTTGCCCTGATGCTGGCGGGCATTGTCTGGGTGCGCCCCGGCCCGGCCTTTCCCGGCTGGCAGGCCGCGGTGCCGGTGGCCGGCGCGGTGCTGGCGATTGCCGGCGGCCAGGCGGGCGGGGCGGTCAACCGCGCGCTGTCCTCGGCGGTGGCGGTGTTTTTCGGCCGGATTTCCTATTCGCTCTACCTGTGGCACTGGCCGGTCCTGGTGTTCTCGAAATACTGGCGGGGGGGCTATGCCAATGGCTGGGAGGCCGCCGGCTGGGCCACGCTGGCGCTGCTCCTGGCGGTGCTGTCCTGGCGGTTTGTGGAACAGCCGGTGCGCCTGTCGCGGCGGATCACCGGGCGGGGGCTGGTCGCCGGCTGGGCGCTGGGCTCGGCGCTGGCGCTGGCGGCGGGCGGGTGGTTCTATCTGCGCGACGGCGCGCCCGAACGCTTTGCGCCAGAGCTGCGCACCCATATCGAGGCGAGCGCCGATTTCCTGCAGGACTGGTCGCGGTGCGACACGGCGGCGACCGGCCCGCTCGCCGGGCTGCGGGTCTGTGCGCTTGGCCCGGAGGGGCCGCCGGAGCTTCTGATCTGGGGCGACAGCCACCTGCGGCCGCTCCACGATGTGCTGGCCCGGCTGGCGCAGGAGACGGGCACGCCTGCCGCCCTGGTCTGGGTCGCCGGCTGCCCGCCGCTGTTCGGGGTGGACAAGCGCGAAAACACCACCAGCGCCGAGGAGGACCGCGCCTGTGGAAAGGCCATCGGCCGGCTGGAGCAGGCGCTTGCCGAGGGCGGTCTGCCGCCGCGGCTGCTGCTGGTCGGGCGCTGGAGCTATTATGCCGAGGGGCAGGGGGTGGGGCTCGATGCCGGCAACCGGATCACCCTGACCGCGCCCGATGGCACGACCGGCCCGGCGGTTTACCAGCGCGCCATGCCGGCGACGCTGGCCCGCCTTGCCGGCGCCTTCAGACAGGTTTTCGTGCTGCGCCAGCCGCCGGAAATTCCCACCTATGACAGCCGCCGGATCGCCCGCGAGATGGCCGCGGGCCGGCTGAGCCCCGAGGCGGCCGAACGGCGCGCCCGCGTGCCCCTTGCCCAGGCGCTGAGCCGCGCCCGGCGGGGCGAGGCCCCGTTGCGCGCCGGGCCGGTAACGCTGCTCGACAGCTGGCCGTATTTTTGTGACGGCGAAAGCTGTTCGGCCATGCCCGAGGGGCGCGCGCTCTACTTCGACAACAACCACCTGACCAATTCCGGCGGCGCCCGCCTGGCCCCGCTGCTGGCCCCGGTTTTCGGAGGCGCGGATGATTGAGGCGGTGAAGGCACAGACATGGGACGTGATCGTGATCGGCACCGGGATCGGCGGCGGCACTGCCGGGCGCGCCCTGGCCGAGGCCGGGCTGAAGGTGCTGTTTCTGGAGCAGGGGCCAGCGGGCTATCGGGCCGAGGAAACACCGCTGGACCTGACCATGGCCGACCCGGTGGCGCGCCGGCTGCGCGGTTTCTGGCCCCGGCCGGTATCGGCCAGGATCGGCGGGCGCGAGGTGGCGTTTTTCGCCCCGCTTGGGGCCGGGCCTGGCGGCGCGTCGGTGTTCTATGCGGCAACGCTTGAGCGGCCCGAGCCGCACGACCTTGACGACAGCGCCGATCGCCCGCATCCCACCGGCGGCTGGCCGGTCAGCTATGCCCGGATGCGCCCCTGGTTCGACCGGGCCGAGGCGCTTTATCACATCAGCGGCGCGCCCGATCCGCTCTCGAACGTGCCGGCGCCCAATCTTGCCCCCGCCCCCGCGCTTGCCCCGGCCGACCGGGCGCTGGCGGCGCGGTTGCGCGCCAATGGCATGCACCCCTACCGCCTGCATGCCGCCATCCGCCACCTGCCCGGCTGCCGCGAATGCCTGGGCCGCAAATGCCCGCGCGCCTGCAAGATGGACGGGCGCTCGGCCGGGGTCGAGCCGGCGCTGGCCACCGGCAATGCGGTGCTGCTGACCGATGCGCAAGTGCTGGCGATCCGCGCCGGCGATCGGGTCAGCCATGTGGAGCTGCGCCATGGCGGTGCGCGCCATGTGCTTTCGGCGCGGGCCTATCTGCTGGCGGGCGGGGCGCTGGCCTCGCCGCGGCTGCTGCTGGCTTCGGCCAGCGAGGCCTGGCCAGACGGCCTGGCCAATGGCAGCGGCCTGGTCGGGCGCGGGCTGATGTTTCACCTGAACGAAATGCTCGCCGTCTGGCCGCGCCCGCCCGCGCCGGGCCCCTCCAAGGCGCTGTCGTTTCGCGATCTTTACTGGCAGGACGGTCGGCGCTTCGGCACGGTGCAGGCCATGGGCGTGGATGTGGGCGAGGGCGAGGCGCTGCACTATCTGCGGCTGGCAATCGCCCGCTCGCCGCTTCTGTCGCGGCTGCCGGGCGCCGGGCAACTGGCGCGCATCCCGGCGGCGCTGGCGGCGCGGCTTCTGGGGCAGGCCAAGGTCTTTGTGGGGATCATCGAGGACCTGCCACGTGATGAAAACCGGGTCGAGCTTGCCCCCGACCGCCCGGACCAGATCCGCTTCACCTATGACTTCCCGGACGAGCTTCTGGCCCGCCGCCGCGCCTTCCGCCGGGCCATGCGCCGGGCGTTTCGCGGCCTGCCGCGCGCCTTTCTGAACCATGCGCCAGAGCCCAATTTCGGCCATCCCTGCGGCACCCTGCGCATGGGGAACAATCCGGCGACAAGCGTGCTCGACCCCGGCTGCCGGGCGCATGGCGTGGCAAATCTCTGGGTGGCGGATGCCAGCGTTTTTCCCAGCTCGATGGGGGTCAATCCAAGCCTGACCATTGCCGCCAACGCCCTGCGCGTGGCACAAGACATCATGGAGAGGATCGCGCATGACTGAAACGCCCGAATGGCTCCGACAGGGCCAGGCGGTGGTGACCGGCGCCGGCGGCGGCCTGGGCCGGGCGCTTGCAGTGGCGCTTGCCGGCGCCGGCCTGTCGGTGGCCGGGCTGGGGCGCAACGGCGCGGCGTTGGCGGAAACCGCGGCGCTGGCGGGCGACGGCTTCTCGGGGCATGTCTGTGACGTGGCCGACCCGGCTGCGGTGCAGGCCACCTTCGCCAGCCTCGGCCCGGTGGCGCTGCTGATCAACAACGCCGCCGTTTACCCGCGCCGCGATTTCCTCGAGGAGACACCGGAAAGCTTCATGCAGACGGTGGCCATCAATCTTGGCGGAATTGCCGCCTGCAGCCGCGCCGCGCTGGGCTCGATGGTCGAGGCGGGGCGGGGGCGGATCCTTAACGTCGCCACTTTTGCCGACCTCTCTCCGCTGCCGGCCAGTGCCGCCTATGCCACTTCCAAGGGGGCCGCGCGGATCCTGACCCGCGCCCTGGTGGCCGATCTGGGCGACCGCTTTCCGGGGATCGTGATTACCGACTGGATGCCGGGCATGCTGGCCACGAAAATGGGTATCCCCGATGGCCTGGCCCCGGAAGAGGCGGCGCGCTGGGGGGTGGCGCTGGCCCTGTGGCATGACCCGAGCCTGAATGGCGCCACCTTCGAGATGGACCGGGAAATCCTGCCGCCGCGCGGCCTCAAGGCGCGGCTCAAGGACCGGCTGCTGCTGCGCAAACCGGCGCGCCCGCGCCGGATAATCCCGCGCTGAGCCTTCTTCTGTTTGCAAATATCCTCGCCGAAGGCCTCAAATCAGGCGCGTTTCCAACGGGAACGCGCCCGCCTCCCGCCCGCGACAGGACCCCTGCAGGACCCGAGGCCGAAAAAAGAGGGTGGCGCCTGCCTGGGCTGGCGCTTTTGGCGCAACGGTGCGGGTCAAGGGGGGTGAGAAATGCCATATGTGACCATGAGGTGTGACGTTACAAAAGCGCCTGCCGGGGGGCAGGCAGGCGCTGCCCGGCGGTGCCGGGCGATCCGCCTTGCCGCGAGGTACGCTGCCTCCAATCATGCAGCGCGCCTTTCAGGCCCACTTGGCAGGCGCCAGCCTGCCCTCACCCCTGCAATCGGGCAAGCGCCGCCGCCACCATCGAGTCAAGCCAGGCGCGGGCCTGGTCGATCAGCCCGACATAGGTCTCCATGGCCCCGGCCAGCGCCGGCACTTTCTGCGAGATCGCCGGGGCATAGATGTAGAGCAGCACGGCGATCAGGGCCAGGAGCAGCATCAGCACGAAGCCGCGGCCAAAGCCGCCGCGCCTTGCAGGTTCGGCAAAATCGTCCACCACCTCTTCGCTGCCGATCGAGGTGAGGCTGGAATTGATCTCGTCGATATCCGGCAACAGGTCGCGCCGGGTGCCTGCCTCGCCCGCGCTGGCGCTGTCCTCTTCGCTGTCAAGCCCGCGCAGCCGTGCCATGCGCTCTTGCGCGGCGACCTCGGCGGTCTCGGCCTCCTCAAGCCCCAGCTCTTCCTGGGTCTCGATCTGCTGACGTTCATGTGCGCGGGCCCTTGCCTCGCGCTCGGCCTCCTCGCGCAGAAGCGCGCCGAGGTTTTCATCCAGCGCGCGCGGCGTTGCGGTGGCTTCGGGGGGCGGCGTGTCTTCGCCCGGCTCCTCCGCCCGGGGTTCCTCGCTTTCGGGCTCAGGCTCAGGCGCAGTCTCTGTTTCCGGCGCGCTTTCGGGGGGCGCGCTCTCATCGGTTTGTGGCGGTGTGTCCGGTTCGGCAGGTTCAGGCGCCGCCTCGGCCGTCTCGCCAGCGGCTTCCGGCGCATGCCCGGCCGGGTGCTGAAACCATGTATGCCCGCAATTCGAGCATTGCACATCGCGCCCGCTTTCGGGAATCAACCGATCGTCAACCTCGTACTGAGCGCCGCAATTCGGGCATACCAACCGCATTATCCTACCCCGTTTTTCCCACTGAAAGCCACCCGTGACCCACGCAGCTGCGCGCGCATAGTATGCGGGGAAGCTTGCGAAAAATCAAACCCTTGTAACGAACGCATTGAAACAGTCCGATTGCTGGGGGTAAAGTGTTGCCAACGCGCAAACGAAAGGCAGGCCGTGATCGAGCTACAGGACGTGACCTACGGGTATGGCGGCAACACGCTGCTGGCCGATATTTCGCTGGAACTTGCCCCCGGATCGTTTCACTTTCTGACCGGCCCTTCCGGGGCCGGCAAGACCACGCTGATCAAGCTGTGTTATGGCGAACTGGTGGCAAACCAGGGCCGGGTGGCGCTGTTTGGTCAGGACGTGGCGGCGATGAGCCGCGACGAGGTGGCGCTGGCGCGCCGGCGCATCGGCGTGGTGCACCAGGATTGTCAGTTTCTCGACCATCTGAGCGTGGCGGAAAACGTGGCCCTGCCGGTGACCGCCTCAGGGCGCAGCACCGACAGCATTGCCGGAGACCTTGATGACCTTCTGGCCTGGGTCGGGCTGAACGAGCACCGCCAGGCCCTGCCGCCGGAATTGTCGGGCGGCGAGCGGCAGCGGGCGGCGCTGGCGCGCGCGGTGATCATGTCGCCCGAGGTGATCCTGGCGGACGAGCCCACCGGCAATGTCGATTGGGAAATGTCGCTGCGGCTTCTGACCCTGATGGTGGAGCTCAACCGCATGGGCAAGACCGTGCTGATCGCCACCCATGACATGCACCTGATCCGCCAGGCCAAGAAACAGGTGGCGGCGCGGGTGTTGCGGATTGCCAACCGGCAGTTGCAGCTGGCGGGGGCGGACCTGTGAGCGGCCTTGGCAAGCGGGCCAGGGCGGTGCTGATCGGCGACGCCCAGGCCGACCGGGTGGTGCCGGCCACCGGCTTTACCGCGCGGCTGACCACGCTGGCGGCGGCGGCGATGGCGTTTCTGGCGGTGTTCGCGCTGGCCCTGTCGCTGGCCACCGGGCGGCTGGCCGCGCGCTGGAGCGACGCCCTGACCGGCACCGCCACCATCCGCATTTCGGCCCCCGAGGACCAGATCGACGCCCAGCTGGCCACCGTGCTCAAGCTGCTTGAAACCACGCCGGGCATCGACCGGGTGCGCCCGATCGGGCAGGAGGAACAGGCGGGGCTGCTGACGCCATGGTTCGGGCCGGACCTGCCGCTGGACGCGCTGCCGCTGCCGCGGCTGGTCGAGATTACCGGCGATGGCTATGATGCCGAGGGTCTGCGCAACCGGCTGGCGGGCGAGGCGCCGGGGGCGGTGCTGGACGACCACAGCCGCTGGCGCGCGCCGCTGGTGCGGGCGGCCCGGCGGCTGCGCCTGCTGGGGCTGGCGGCGATGCTGGTGATCGGGGCGACCACGGCGATGATCATTACCCTGGCCACCTCGGCCGCGCTGGCCGCCAATGCCCAGGTGATCCGGGTGCTGCGGCTGGTGGGGGCGCAGGACGCCTATATTGCCGGGGCCTTCATGCGCCGTTTCACCATGCGCGCCCTTGCCGGCGCCGCTGCCGGCACCGCGCTGGGCATGATCGCCATTGCGCTGTTGCCGCGCGCCGAGCAGGCCGGCACCTTTCTGCCGGGGCTGGGCCTGAGCGGTGCCGAGTGGCTCTGGCCGCTGCTGATCCCGCCGATGGCGGCGCTGGTTGCCTTCCTTGCCACCCGCGCCACCTCGCTTGCCACGTTGAGAGAGGGAAGCTGATGCGCCTTGCCCTGCAATGGATATTGTCGCTGCTGTTCATCCTCCAGATGTACCTGATGATGCCGCTGATGGCGGTGTTCTTTTTCCCGCTGGCGGTGATTGACCGGAAATGGGCCTATCGCGGGGTGCGCAGTTATTGCCGCTGGGTGCGGTTCTCGGCGCGGTGGCTGGGGGGGCTGCGCGCGGGAATTCGCGGCGCCGGGCCCACCGGCGAGGTGCTGGATGTCTGCA
>CAZPDV010000061.1:0-9301 GCA_964585355.1 uncultured Aliiroseovarius sp. | reverse complement strand
TCACCACCGAGGCCGCGATCAGGCTGAGCGTCAGCGAAAACAGGCGGGTGAGCAGGTAGCGGGTCATGGCGCGACGTTATGTTCCGGCTCCCCAAAGCGCAAGTGCCGGATGCCCTTTCATCTTTCCCCAAATACTCCCGCCGGAGGCTCCGCCCGGCGTCACCCGGCGCGCGGGTCAAGCAGGCGCGCCAACACCCCGCGCCGGGTGATCCTGCCCACCAGCGCCCCCTCCCGGCGCACCCCGATCTCTGCCTCGCCCTCGATCAGCTTGCGCATGATCTCCGGCACCTTTTCGTCGGCATCGACGCTTTGCCCCGGCGCGCTGTCGGGGGGGGCTGGCTCCATGATGTCCACGGCGCTGAGCACCCCCAGCGGGTTCATGTGGGCCACGAAATCGGCCACATATGCATTGACCGGATCGGTGAAGATGTCGCGCGGGGTGCCGCATTGCACGATCCGCCCGCCCTCCATGATGGCGATGCGGTCGCCCAGCTTGAAGGCCTCGTCCAGGTCGTGGCTGACGAAGATGATGGTGCGCCTGAGCCGCGCCTGAAGTTCAAGCAATTCGTCCTGCAGGTGGGTGCGGATGAGCGGGTCCAGCGCCGAGAACGGCTCGTCCATCAACAGGATCGGCGCCTCGGTGGCAAAGGCGCGCGCCAGCCCGACCCGCTGCTGCATGCCGCCGGAAAGCTCGCCCACCTTGCGATCCGCCCAGTCGGACAGGCCGACCAGCTCCAGCTGCCGGTTCACCCGCGCCTCGCGCGCCTTGCGTGGCATGGCTGCCAGTTCCAGCCCCAGCCCCACATTCTCGCGTACCGAGCGCCACGGCAGAAGCCCGAAGGCCTGAAACACCATCGCCACCCGGCCTTGGCGCAGCCGGCGCAGGGTGGCCTTGCCGGCGCGGGTCACGTCCACCATGGCGCTGCCATCGCTGACCCGCACCTGGCCGCGCGTCACCGGGTTGAGCCCGTTGACCGCCCGCAGCAGCGTCGATTTGCCCGAGCCCGACAGCCCCATCAGCACCAGGATCTCGCCCTCGGCGACGCTGAGCGAGCAATCGTGCACCCCCAGCACCTGGCCGGTTTCCTGCTGGATCTCGGCCCGCTCCAGCCCCCGGTCCATCAGCGGCAGCGCCCTTTCCGGGTGGTCGCCAAAGACGATGGAAACCTTGTCGAATTCCACGGCGACCGACATCTTAACGCTTCACCCTGAGGATCCGGTCCAGCATGATCGCCACCACCACGATGACAAAGCCGCTTTCAAAACCCAGCGCGGTATTGACCGAGTTGAGCGCCCGCACCACCGGCACGCCCAGCCCGTCCGCCCCCACCAGGGCGGCGATCACCACCATCGACAGGCTCAGCATGATGGTCTGGTTCAGCCCGGTCATGATCTGCGGCACCGCCCAGGGCAGTTCGACCTTCCACAGCATCTGGCGCGGGGTGGCGCCAAAGGCCTGGGCCGCCTCCAGCAGCGGCGTCGGGGTCGAGGCCACGCCCAGCTGGGTCAGGCGAATCGGCGCCGGCAGCACGAAGATCACCGTGGCGATCAGGCCGGGCACCATGCCGATCCCGAAGAACACGATCGCCGGGATCAGATAGACGAAGGTCGGCAGGGTCTGCATCAGGTCCAGCACCGGGCGAAAGCCGGCATAAAGGCGCGGCCGGTGGGCCATGGCAATGCCGATCGGCACCCCCAGCCCCATGCAGACCACGCAGGCCGACAGCACCAGGGTCAGGCTTTCGGTGGTTTCCTCCCAATAGCCCTGATTGAGGATGAACAGAAAGCCCGCCAGCACCAGCAGGCAGGTCTTCCAGTTGCGCTGCAACCCCCAGGTGATGGCGGTAATCACCCCGATCACCACCAGCGGATCGGGGGCCTGGAACACCCAGAGGATGCCATTGATCAGCCCCTCCATCACCCAGGAAAGCCAGTCGAAGAACGGCGCCCCCACATCCTGCAGCCAGTCGAAGAAATGCTTGGCGGTCTTGCCGATGGGGATCTTGTGATCGGTGAGCCAGTTCATGGTGCCTCCGCGGGGTCGCGCCCGCCCCCCTCCGCCAGCGGGCAGAGCGGGGCAGGGTCGGTCTTGAGGGCCGTGTTACATGCCCAGGGCGGCGCTGACCGCGGCCACCGCATCGCCGCCATCCCTGGTGGTGACACCGGCGAGCCAGGCCTTCCAGGTGTCGGGATGCGCCTTGAGCCAGGCCTTGGCGGCGGCTTCCGGCTCTTCCCCGTCATCGAGGATCGCGCCCATGATCTCGTTCTCCATTTCCAGCGAGAACTTGAGGTTTTTCAGAAGCTTGCCGACGTTCGGGCATTCATCGACATAGCCCGCGCGGGTGTTGGTATAGACCGTGGCGCCGCCGTAATTCGGGCCAAAGTAATCGTCGCCGCCGGTCAGGTAGCCCATCTCGAAATTGGCGTTCATCGGGTGCGGCTCCCAGCCGAGGAACACGATCGGGGTCTTGTCGCCGGCGCGCTTGACCTGGGCCAGCATGCCCTGCTCCGAGCTTTCGACCAGCTTGAACCCGCCCAGCCCGAAGGCGTTGCTGTCGATCATGTCCTGGATCAGGCGGTTGCCGTCATTGCCCGGCTCGATGCCATAGATCTTGCCGCCGAGCTCATCCTTGTGGGCGGCGATATCGGCGAAATCGGCGATGCCCAGATCCATCGCCGGCTTGTTCACCGCCAGGGTATATTTCGCGCCTTCCAGGTTCTCGCGCACCGTGTCCACGGTGCCGGCCTCGCGATAGGGGGCGATATTGGCCTCCATGGTCGGCATCCAGTTGCCCAGGAACACGTCCACGTCGCCCTGTTCCATGGCGGTATAGGTCACCGGCACGCTGAGCACCTTGATATCGGTGTCATAGCCAAGCGCCTCGAGGATCGAGGCGGTGGCGGCGGTGGTGGCGGTGATGTCGGTCCAGCCCACATCCGAGAATGTCACCTTTGAGCAATCGCCGGCGGCGAAAGCGGCGCTGGCGATCATGCCGAGCGCGGCCGAGGCAAAGAGGGTCTTGAGGTTCATGGGGTCGCTCCCTGTTTCTTGATTGACGAGTCAATTAAAATCCAACAAGCTTGGCCAGGCAAGAGTTTTGCGGAGTCGCCATGCCCAAGCTTGGAATGGAACCTATCCGACGCGATGCGTTGATAAAAGCCACAATTACCGAAATCGGCCGGGCCGGGTCGCTGGATGTGACGGTCAGCCAGATCGCCCGCCGCGCCGGCATGTCCAGCGCGCTGGCGCATCACTATTTCGGGGGCAAGGAGCAGATTTTCCTGGCCGCCATGCGCCATATCCTGGGCCAGTACGGGGCCGGCATCCGCGGCGCGCTGGCCGGGGCCGATGGCCCGCGCGCCCGGCTCGAGGCGATCATCCGCGCCTCGTTCGAGCCCGGCCATTTCCGCCCCGAGGTGATCGGCGCCTGGCTGAATTTCTATGTGCTGGCGCAAAGCAATGACGGGGCGGCGCGGCTGTTGCGGGTCTATCGCCGGCGGCTCCGGTCGAACCTGCTGGCCGGGCTGCGGCCGCTGGCCCCGGTGGCGGCCGAACGGCTGGCCGAGACCCTGGCGGCGCTGATCGACGGCGCCTATCTGCACGCCGCGCTTGGCCCGGTGGACGGGGAAGCGGCGGCGGCGCATGTGCTGGAATGCCTGGGGCTGATGCTCGAAGGACGGGGGCAATGCAGGCCGAATATGTGATCGTCGGTTCGGGCAGCGCCGGCGCGGCCATCGCCTGGCGGCTGGCCGAGGCCGGGCGCTCGGTCATCGTCATCGAATATGGCGGCTCGGATGCGGGGCCGCTGATCCAGATGCCGGCGGCGCTTTCCTATCCGATGAACATGCGCCGCTATGACTGGGGCTTTGTCAGCGAACCCGAGCCGCATCTGGGCGGCCGGCGCATGGTGGTGCCGCGCGGCAAGGTGATCGGCGGGTCGAGCTCGATCAACGGCATGGTCTATGTGCGGGGCCATGCCCGCGATTTCGACCATTGGGCCGCGCAGGGTGCCGCCGGCTGGGCCTTTGCCGACGTGGCGCCCTATTTCCGGCGGATGGAAAACTGGCACGATGGCGGCCATGGCGGGGATCCGGCGTGGCGCGGCACCGACGGCCCGCTGCATGTCACCCGCGGGCCGCGCAAGAACCCGCTCTATCACGCCTTTGTCGAGGCCGGGCGCCAGGCCGGCTATCCCCTGACCGACGATTACAACGGCGCCCGGCAGGAGGGCTTCGGCCCGATGGAACAGACCGTCTGGCGCGGCCGGCGCTGGTCCGCCGCCAATGCCTATCTGCGCCCGGCGCTTCGGCTGCCCAACTGCACCCTCCTGCGGGGGCTGGCGCAGAAGGTGGTGCTTTGCGAGGGCCGCGCGATCGGGGTCGAGGTGGCGCGCCGCGGCCGGGTTCAGGTGGTTCGGGCCAGCCGCGAGGTGATCCTGGCCGCCTCGGCGATCAATTCGCCCAAGCTGCTGATGCTGTCGGGGATCGGCCCGGCGGCGCATCTGGCCGCCCATGGCATCGCGCCGGTCGCCGACCGCCCCGGCGTCGGCCAGAACCTGCAGGACCACCTGGAAATGTATATCCAGTTCGCCGCGCAACAGCCGATCACCCTCTACCGGCACTGGAACCTGCTTTCCAAGGCGCTGATCGGCGCGCAATGGTTGCTGACCCGGCGCGGGCTGGGTGCCTCGAACCAGTTTGAAAGCGCCGCCTTCATCCGCTCGCGCGCCGGGGTCGAATACCCGGATATCCAGTATCATTTCCTGCCCATGGCGGTGCGCTATGACGGGCGCGCGGTGGCCGAGGGGCACGGCTTTCAGGCGCATGTCGGCCCCATGCGCAGCCCCTCGCGCGGGTACGTCGCCCTGCGCTCGGCCGACCCGGCCGCCCCGCCCGAGATCCGCTTCAACTACATGTCCACCGAACAGGACTGGCGCGATTTTCGCGCCGCGATCCGCCTCACCCGCGAGATTTTCGCCCAACCCGCCTTCGCCCCGCATGTGCGGCACGAAATCCTGCCCGGCGCCGCCCTGCAAAGCGACGATGAGCTTGACGGCGCCATTCGCGACCACGCCGAAAGCGCCTTTCACCCCTGCGGCACCTGCCGGATGGGGGCGGCGGACGACCCGCTGGCGGTGGTCGATCCCGACTGCCGGGTGATCGGGGTCGAGGGGCTGCGGGTCGCCGACAGCTCGATCTTTCCGCGCATCACCAACGGCAATCTGAACGCGCCCTCGATCATGGTTGGCGAAAAGGCGGCCGACCACATCCTCGGCCGCCCGCCGCTGCCGCCCGACAATGCCCGGCCATGGATCCACCCGGACTGGCAGACAAAACAACGCTGATCGCGCCGGGTTTGATCCGGGTCAAGGCACCGCGACCGCTGCCGACGCTAACTTTCCCCGACAAGACCGGAAGGAGACGCGCATGACCCACACCCCGCACGAACTGGCCGAGGAATTTCCCGAATTTGCCGACCGGATCGAGGCGCTCAAGCTGAGCGATCCGCATTTCGCCCGCCTGAGCGAGGAATATCACCAGGTCAACCGCCAGGTGCACCGGGCCGAGACCCTGGTCGAGCCCATGGACCAGTTTCACGAGGAAGACCTGCGCAAGACGCGCGCCCGCCTGAAAGATGAAATCTATCAGATCCTGACCCGCGCCTGACCTTTCATCTTTCTGCCAATACTCCGGGGGTCTGGGGGCTGGCCCCCAGCAGCTGCCGCCTCGCAATCCACCGCTTGGCACCGTTCCCCGACAAGGATAGACTGGCCCGACCCATTCCGGGCGCAGATGCAGGCACAAGATGGCAAAGAAAAAGACCCCCGAGGAAAAGAACTACAAGGTGATCGCCGAAAACCGGCGGGCGCGGCGGGACTATGCCATCGAGGATGACCTTGAATGCGGCATCGTGTTGCTGGGCTCCGAGGTCAAGTCGCTGCGCCAGGGCGGTGCCAATATCGCCGAAAGCTATGCCGCGGTCGAGGATGGCGAACTGTGGCTGGTCAACGCCCATATCGCCCCCTATGCACAGGCCAAAACCTGGGGCCACGAGGAGCGGCGCAAGCGCAAGCTTCTGGCCTCGAAGCGCGAGTTGTCACGGCTCTGGAACGCCACCCAAAGGAAGGGCATGACCCTGGTGCCGCTGGTGATGTATTTCAACCACAAGGGGCTGGTGAAGCTGAAGATCGGCATCGGCAAGGGCAAGAAGCACCACGACAAGCGCGCCGATGAGGCCCGGCGCGACTGGGGCCGGCAAAAGGCGCGGCTGCTGCGCGACCGGGGCTGAACAGGGCCCGGCGTCGCATTCTCACCGTGACGTGACGCGAAGGCGATTGCCTTTGCCCACCGCTCTGCCGTAAAGAGGAGGGGACGAAGCCCGCCGGGCCAGAGAGGTTGGCTGCCGAAGATCGACCCAGACCGGGGATCGCAGGCAGCGTCGTCAGGCAAGAGCCTCTTTGCGCCTCGTTGCGCCCATTGGAGGATCTGCCATGCGACTGACCGTTTTCCTTGCCCTCATTGCCACCCCGGCCATGGCCGATCCGGGCCATATCAGCAACGTGGCCGGCCATGACCACTGGGTTGCCGGCATCGCCGTTGGCGCGGCGGTGGCCATCAGCCTCTGGGGCATTCTCAAGGAGCGCAAGCGGCGCGGCAAGCCGGCCGGTCCGGCCAAGGCGCGCAAGGGCAAGCGCAAGCAGAAGCCGCAGGAGGCATAGCATGTCGAAAATCGGGGTGATGATCTGCGGCCATGGCTCGCGCAGCCAGGCGGCGGTGGACGAATTTGCCGTGCTGGCGGAAAAACTGCCGGCGCTGCTGCCGCCGGAATGGCCGGTGGAATACGGCTATCTTGAATTTGCCAACCCGGTGATTCGGGTCGGGCTGGACAAGTTGCGCGCGGCGGGGTGCGACCGCATCGTGGCGGTGCCCGGCATGCTGTTTGCCGCCATGCACACCAAGAACGACATCCCCACCGTGCTGGCGAAATATGCCGCCGAGCACGGCATCGAGGTCACCTATGGGCGCGAGCTGGGGCTGGCGCCGGGGATGCTGGCGGCGGCCGGCGACCGGGTGCGCGAAGCGGTGGAGGCCGCCAATGCGGAGCTGGGCGAGGTGCCGCTTGAAGAAACCTGCCTGGTGGTGATCGGCCGCGGCGCCTCGGACCCGGACGCCAATGGCAATGTCGCCAAACTGGCGCGCATGTTGCACGAAGGGATGGGCTTCGGCTGGCTGGAAGTGGGCTATTCGGGGGTTACCTTCCCGCTGGTCGAACCGACGCTTTCCCATGCCGCGAAGCTGGGCTATCGCCGCATCGTGGTGTTCCCCTATTTCCTGTTCACCGGCATTCTGATCGACCGGATCTATGGCTTTACCGATCAGGTGGCGGCGGCGCATCCCGATATTCAGTTCGTCAAGGCGGGCTATCTGAACGATCATCCCAAGGTGCTGGAAACCTTTGCCGAGCGGGTCACCGAACAGCTGGGCGAGGTGGTGCCGCCGACCTGCGGCACCTGCAAGTATCGCACCCAGGTGCTGGGCTTCGAGGCCGAAGTCGGTGCGGTGCAGGAAAGCCACCACCATCATGTGGAGGGGCAGGGTGCCAATGCGCCCGGCTCGAACGTGGCCGATTGCGACCTGTGCGAGGATTTCTGCACCGGCGCCTGCCGGCTGGACATGGATCACCACCACCATCATCACCACCATCACCATGGGCATGACCACGGGCACAGCCATGACCACGGGCATGACCACGCGCATCCGCCTTACCCCCATGCGCAGCATCCGCATGGGCCGGAATCGGCGCGTCGAAAATGAACGCCCGACCGCTTGGATATCTGCGCGATCCGGCTGCAATCTATGCCAAAAGCTTCGCCACCGTCGAACGCGAGGCGCGGCTCGATCGCTTCGGGCCCGGTATGGCCCGGCTGGCGACAAGGGTGATCCATGCCTGCGGCATGGTCGAAGTCGCCGACCGCCTGGCCTTTTCCCCTGGCGCCTTCGAGGCCGGGCAGGCCGCGCTCACAGCCGGCGCCCCGATCCTGTGCGACTGCGAAATGGTGGCAGCCGGGGTGATCCGCCGCTTTCTGCCCGCGGACAACCCGGTGGTGGTCACGCTCAACGATCCGCGCGTGCCGGACATGGCTCGCCAGATCGGCAATACCCGCTCGGCGGCGGCGGTGGAATTGTGGCGCGACCGGCTGGACGGGGCCATCGTGGCCATCGGCAACGCCCCCACCGCGCTGTTTCACCTGCTGGAGCTGCTGGACCAGGGGGCGCCGCGGCCGGCCTTGATCCTGGGGTTTCCGGTGGGGTTCGTCGGGGCCGCCGAGAGCAAGGCGGAACTGGCGGCGCGCCCGCGGGGATGCGAATTTGTGGCGCTCAGGGGCCGGCGCGGCGGCTCGGCCATGGCATCGGCGGCGGTCAATGCCCTGGCGGCAGATCCGGGGGATGGGTCGTGATCGGATTTCATGCCTTCGGCGAGGATATTTTTCAACAGAAGAAGGCAGGCCGATGCGCATCATCCTGGCTCAAGCACCCGACCTGGCCGTGAACAGGGGCGCGCCATGACGCCCTGGCTGCATATTGTCGGCATTGGCGAAGACGGGGTGGCGGGGCTCACGCCTGCCACGCGCGCCGTGGTCGAGGCCGCCGAGGTCATCATCGGGGGCGAGCGTCATCACGGCCTGGCCGAGGGGATCGGCGCCGAGCGCATCCGCTGGCCCTCGCCGTTTGACGCGCTGGTTTCGACCTTGCAGGGCCTGCGCGGCCGGCGGGTGGTGGTGCTGGCGACCGGCGATCCGCTGTGGTTTTCGGTGGGGGCGCGGATCGGGCGCGAGATTGACCCGCGGGAAATCACCTGGCACCCGCAGGTAAGCGCCTTTCAACTGGCGGCGGCGCGGATGGGGTGGTCCATGGCCGATCTCGAGACCCTGACCGTGCATGGCCGCCCGGTCGAGCAGATGATCGCCTTCATCCAGCCCGGCGCGCGGTTGCTTATCCTGACCACCGGCGCGCAGACCCCCGGCCAGATCGCGCGCTTTCTGAGTGCGCGCGGCTTTGGTCAGTCGCGGATGACGGTGCTGGCGCATATGGGTGGGCCGGACGAGGCGCGCTTTGACGGGGTGGCGCAAAGCTGGGCGCATGAGGTGCCGGCCTTCAACACGCTGGCGGTGGAGTGCATCGCCGCGCCGGATGCGGCGCTGTTGCCGCGGGTGCCGGGGCTGGCGGATGAGCTTTTCATCCATGACGGCACCATGAGCAAGCGTGAGCTGCGCGCGGTCACGCTGGCACAGCTGATGCC
>CAZPDV010000060.1:5034-9500 GCA_964585355.1 uncultured Aliiroseovarius sp. | reverse complement strand
GTGCGCCGGCTGGCCGACCAGGCGCCCTGGGTGATCGGGCGCGCCGGCATGCAGTACCGCGACCTGGTGCCAAGCCGGCTGGGCGGGGCGATGATCGCCAGCCATATCCGCATTGCCGAGCCGGGGCCGGTGGGCGATGTGGTGCATTTTCACAAGGTGGGATTTCAGCTGATCTTCTGCGTCAATGGCTGGGTCGATGTGGTTTACGAGGACCAGGGCGACCCGATTCGCCTGACCCGCGGCGCCTGTTTCATCCAGCCGCCCGAGATCCGCCACCGGGTGCTTTATTCCGGCGATGACCTGGAGGTGCTCGAGATCGGCGTGCCGGCCGAGCATGTGACCGAGATCGACCACGAGATGACCCTGCCCAACGGCATCGGCGACCCGGCCCGGGAATGGCAGGGCCAGCGCTTTGTCCACAACACGCCCGAGGGCGCCGAATGGCGGCCGTTTCGGGTGCCGGGGTTCGAGGCGCGCGACACTACCATCGCCGCCAACACCCACAACGTGGCCGGGGTCAAGGTCTATCGCGGCGACGGGTCGGGCGGGTTTGCCTGGGCCAGCCATGACGCGGATATTCATTTCAGCTTTGTCATGGCCGGCGAGATGACGCTGGAGGGCGAGGGCAAGGCGCCCTATCGCCTGGCGCGCGGCGATGCCTTTGTGACGCCGCCGGGCATGCGCACCCGGCTGAGCGAACCCACCGACAGCCTCGAGGTGATCGAGGTCACCCTGCCCGGTGAATTTGCCACCGATATTGCGTCTGATCCCGTCTGAGCCCTTGCACCCCGCCGGCTTCCCTGCGAATTTGCGGCAATTGTCACGAAGGGGGAAGCCATGTCACTTCTGCAGGCAGCGATGACGGTGCGTGAAAATGCGCATGCGCCCTATTCGGGCTTCAAGGTGGGGGCGGCTCTGCGTACCCCGGCGGGGCGGGTTTTCACCGGCTGTAACGTGGAAAACGCGGCCTATCCCGAAGGCACCTGTGCCGAGGCCGGCGCCATTGCCGCCATGGTGGCGGCGGGCGAGCGCGAGATCGCCGAGATCCTGGTGGTGGGCGATGCGCCGGGGGGGGTGACGCCCTGCGGCGGCTGTCGTCAGAAGATCGCCGAATTCGCCCCGCCGGGGGTGCCGGTGCGCATGTGCAACCTGGATGGCGCGCAGGAGGTCACCACCATTGATGCGCTGCTGCCCGCCGCCTTTGCCGCGGCCCAGATGGAGGGCAGCGCATGAGCCGGGCATTTCTGATCGTGCTGGATTCGGTGGGGGTCGGCGGGGCGCCGGACGCGGCGAAATTCTTCAATGGCGACGTGCCCGATACCGGCGCCAACACGCTGGGCCATATTGCCGAAGCCTGCGCCGAGGGCCGGGCCGACGAGGGCCGTTCCGGCCCGCTGCTGTTGCCGAATCTGGGCGCGCTGGGCCTGTGGGCGGCCGAGGCGCTGGCCAATGACCGCCCCTATGGCGGCCCCGCGCCTACTGGCGCTTGGGGGGCGGCAAGCGAAGTTTCCAACGGCAAGGACACGCCTTCGGGCCACTGGGAAATTGCCGGCCTGCCGGTGCCGTTCGACTGGACCTATTTCCCCGATACCGTGCCCGCCTTCCCCGACGATCTGACCGCCGCGATTGCCCGCGCGGCCGGCACTGACGGCATCCTGGGCAACAAGCATGCCTCGGGCACGGTGATATTGGAGGAGTTGGGCGCCGAGCATATCCGCACCGGCTGGCCGATCGTCTATACCTCGGCCGACAGCGTGGTGCAGATCGCCGCGCATGAAGAGGCGTTCGGCCTTGAGCGGTTGCTGAAGCTGTGCCAGGAGGTGGCGCCGATGGTGCATGCGATGCGGGTGGGCCGGGTCATTGCCCGGCCGTTCACCGGGAGCGCCGAGACCGGCTTTACCCGCACCCTGAACCGGCACGACTATGCCATGGCGCCGCCCGAGCCGACCTTGCTGGACTGGGTCCATGACGCCGGGCGCAAGGTCTATGCCATTGGAAAGATTGCAGATATTTTCGCGCATCGCGGGGTTGATCAAGTGCGCACCGGGGCGGATGCAATGCTGATGACGCATCTGCTGGATCTGATGGAAGAGGCCGACGAAGGCAGTTTGACCTTCGCCAATTTTGTCGAGTTCGACGCGAAGTTCGGCCATCGGCGCGACGTGGCCGGCTATGCCCGGGCGCTGGAATGGTTTGACAGGTGCGTGCCCGATATCCTGTCTCGCACCCGGCCCGGCGACCTGGTGCTTTTTACCGCCGATCACGGCAATGATCCGACCTGGCCGGGCACCGACCACACCCGCGAACGGGTGGCGGTGCTGGCCCATGGCGTCGGCGCGCAGGCGCTGGGGCAGGTGGCGTTTTCCGATATCGGCGCCAGTGTCGCGGCGCATCTGGGGCTGCCCCAGCGCGGCGCCGGGAGGGCGTTTCTGTGAGCGCCGCCGGGCTTGCCAAGGTCGAGCTGCACCTGCACCTGGAGGGCGCCGCCCCCCCGGCCTTCATCCGCACGCTTGCCGGCGAGAAGGGCCTGGACATTTCCCGCATCTTCACCCCGGACGGCGCTTATGAGTACCGGGATTTCCTCCAGTTTCTCGAGATTTACGAGGTCGCGACCAGCGCCCTGCAAAGCCCTGAGGATTTCGCCCGGCTGGTGGGCGCGGTGCTGGCAGAGAGCGCGGCCCACGGGGTGGTTTATACCGAGGCCTTCCTGTCGCCCGACTTTTGCGGTGGGCGCGATGTGGGGGCGTGGCTGGAATATTCGGCCGCCATGCACGAGGCCGCGCAGCAGGCAGAAAAGGCGCACGGGATCGCCATGCGCGGCGTGATTACCGCGATCCGCCATTTCGGCCCGGACAAGGCCCGCGAAACCGCCCGCTGCGCGCAGGAGAGCGCCGGCGACTGGATCACCGGTTTTGGCATTGCCGGCGATGAAAATGCCGGCGAGCTGGCCGATTTTGCCTATGCCTTCGACATGGCGCGCGAGGCCGGGCTGGGCCTGACCGCGCATGCCGGGGAGTGGCGCGGCCCCGAGGAGGTGGCGGCCGCGCTCGATCACTTGCGGGTGACCCGCATCGGCCACGGGGTCCGCGCCATCGAGGATGCGGCCCTGGTGCAGCGGCTGGCCGATCACGGCGTGGTGCTTGAGGTCTGCCCCGGCTCGAACGTGACGCTGGGGGTCTGTGACAGCCTGCGCGCGCATCCGATTGCCGATCTGCGCGCGGCCGGGGTGCCGGTCACCGTCTCGACCGACGATCCGCCCTTCTTTCACACCGATCTGAGCCGCGAATATGCCGGGCTGACCGATGCTTTCGGCTGGGACGAGGCCGATTTCCGCGCCATCAATCTGACCGCCGCGGCGGCGGCCTTTTGCGATGAGGCCACCCGTGCGCGGGTGGTCGAAAAACTGGAGAAATCACATGTATGAACATCTGACCGTGGTCAAACACCCGCTGGTGCAACACAAGCTGACCCTGATGCGCGAGAAAGAGACCTCGACCGCGGTGTTTCGCCAGCTTCTGCGCGAGATCAGCCAGCTTCTGGCCTATGAGGTGACGCGCGAGCTGCCGATGACCACCAAGCGCATCGAGACTCCGATCTGCGAGATGGATGCGCCGGTGCTGGCAGGCAAGAAACTGGCGCTGGTGTCGATCCTCAGGGCGGGGAACGGGCTGCTGGACGGGGTGCTGGAGCTGATTCCCTCGGCGCGTGTGGGCTTTGTCGGGCTCTATCGGGACGAGAAGACGCTCAAGCCGGTGCAGTATTATTTCAAGGCGCCCGAAGGGCTTGAGGACCGGCTGGTGATTGCCGTCGATCCGATGCTGGCGACCGGCAATTCCTCGGCGGCGGCGATTGACCTGCTCAAGGGGCAGGGCGCGAAAAACATCAGGTTTCTTTGTCTTCTGGCGGCGCCCGAAGGGGTGAAGCGGATGCAGGAGGCGCACCCGGACGTGCCGATCGTCACTGCCGCTCTGGACGAGCGGCTGAACGAAAAAGGCTATATCGTACCGGGGCTTGGCGACGCGGGCGACCGGATGTTCGGCACCAAATAACTGTGGATAAGTTGGGCGAGCGGCTTTACTGACGCCCCTTTATCGGCCATGCTGCACGGGTATTTCTCGTGTGGGGGCACGATATGAAGCGAGTTGAAAAACGAGTTGTAAAAGCTGCTGTTCTGGCGATGGCTTTCGGGCTGAGTGGTGGAGGGGCGCAGGCGCTGAGCCTGGCCCGTGGCGCGCAACCGGCCGAAATTCCGCCGGCCAGCTATACCCGTGACGTTTATGTGGACAGCCGCGGCTGTGTCTATGTGCGCGCCGGGTTTGCGGGCGATGTGAAATGGGTGCCGCGGGTGACGCGCGACCGCAAGGTGGTCTGCGGGGCCAGGCCGACATTTGCAGTGGATACCCAAACCGCGATGCAGGAACCCGCCGCTGCGCCAAAGCCAGCCCCTGCGCCCAGCCCGGCCCCTG
>CAZPDV010000060.1:0-4934 GCA_964585355.1 uncultured Aliiroseovarius sp. | reverse complement strand
GCGCCTGCGCCGGCACCCAGCCCGGCCCCGGTGGCGGTTGCCGCGGCGCGGCCCGTCGGACCGGCGCCGGTGGCCTCCTTGGCCCCGCTTGCGCCGCCGCCGGGCTATCGGGTGGCGTGGGACGATGACCGGCTCAACCCCAATCGCGGGCCGCGCAGCGCTGCCGGCGATGCGCAGATGGACCGCATCTGGACCCGCGAAGTGCCGCGGCGCCTGGTCGAGACCGCCGCTGCCGGGCAAAAGGTGGTGGTGTCCTCAAGCTCTGCCGCCCCGGTGTCGGCGGCGCGCTATGTTCAGGTGGCCATGTTCGGCGTGCCCGCCAATGCCCGGACCACCGCCGCGAAGTTGCAGCGTATGGGCCTGCCGGTGCGGATCGGAAAGATCAGCCGCGGCGGCAAGGCGTATCAGCTGGTTCTGGCCGGCCCCTTTGCCGGCACGGCACAGGTGAACGCGGCACTGGCGCAGGTGCGCGCGGCCGGTTTTGCGGACGCGTACGCGCGCCGGTAAGCGGCGGTTCAGGGGTCAGTCGGCGCAGATGCCCTGCAGGCTGATCCAATCGCCATCGGAAAGCGGCGGCGTGGCCTGGTCCAGCGGCACCGGGTCGGCCTCGATCAGTGCCAGCGTGGTTTCGCCGCTGGGGTCCAGCGCATAGGCATAGGGGCTGGCGGGTTGCCCGGCAGCGGCAAAGCGGGCCAGCAGTTCCGGCGCCGGCAGCGGTGCATGGTCGCGCAGCAAGAGCTGTTCGGCAAAGCGGTCAAGGGTGGCGTCGCTCATGGCGCCGGTGGTCAGCAGGCGCAGCGTGGCAAACAGGCCGGCGCTTTCCAGCAGCGCCAGCATCGGGTCATGGCGGCGGGCATATTCGTCCTCGGCCAGGATGAAGCCGGCGGCGGCAAAGGGGCTGTCGCTGTCCTCGATCACCGCGCGGCTCAGCACGATCACCTGGCCGGGCAGGTGCAGGGCCGGGCGCGACAGGTCGCTGAGCACTTCCAGCATGGGCGCCTCATCCCCCAACAGGGCGCGGCCGAACCGGGCCAGCGCCGCAACGCCGCGCGGCTCGCGACAGACCTTGCCGGCAACCCGGTGAATATTGGTGGCAAGGCGCTTTCCCAGCTCCGTCCGGGTGGCCTCGGGCACCACGCCGGCGGTATAGGACACCAGCGCGCCGGGCAGCCAGAACACCGCCAGCGCGGCCAGCCCGGCAAACAGCCCGCCGGTCAGCAGGTGGCGCAGCCGGCCCTTGTGCGGCCGGCGCCTTTCGATCACCGCATGGAGCTTTTCCAGCGCCGCGATCATTGCCGGTTCGTCGAGTTCGAGTTCCTCGTCGCTGTCCGGGCCGGGGGCGAACAGCGCCGGCGTCTGGCCGGGATTGCGCCGGATCACCGCCGGCAGCGACCAATGCGCCAGCGCCCGGTCGGCCATGTCGGTAATGGTCAGCGTGGCCTCGCCCAGCGAGACGATGACATCGCGCCGCTGCGCGTCCTGGCTGGCGCGCCAGAGGCCGGGGGCTTCCAGCCGCTCGTATTCCTTCAGGGCTGTCATCGGTCGCTGCTCGTGTGTTTTGCTCAGGCTAGCGCAAAGGGCGCGGCCCGGCAATCCGGCGGGGCAACAAATCCGGCGCCGCCCCGGCTACAGGCGTTTTGCCACCTCGCGCAGCTCGAATTTCTGGATCTTGCCGGTCGAGGTCTTGGGCAGGTCGCCGAACACCACATGTTTCGGCGTCTTGAACCCGGCCAGGCGTTCGCGGGCAAAGGCGATCAGCTCGGCCTCGTCCGCATCAGCCCCCGGCTTGAGTTCGACAAAGGCGCAGGGCACTTCGCCCCATTTCTGGTCAGGCTTGGCCACCACCGCACAGAGCAGCACTGCCGGGTGGTGCATGAGCACGCCCTCGACCTCGACCGACGAGACGTTCTCGCCGCCCGAGATGATGATGTCCTTGGCCCGGTCGGTGATCTTGATATAGCCGTCCGGGTGCTGCAGCGCGATGTCGCCCGAGTGGAAATAGCCGCCGGCAAAGGCCTCGGCGGTGGCTTCGGGGTTTTTCAGATAGCCCTTCATCACCGAATTGCCGCGGATCATGATTTCGCCGGTGGCCTCGCCGTTCATCGGGGTCTGGGTCATGGTCTGCGAGTCCATCACCGTGATGTCCTCCATCATCGGCATGGCGACCCCGGTGCGCGCCTTGATGGCATAGTGTTCTTCCTCTGGCAGGTCGTCCCACAGGTCGCCCTGCCAAAGGCATTCGGTAACATGGCCATAGGTTTCGGTCAGGCCATAGACCTGGGTGACATCGAAGCCCAGCGGCTCGATCGCCTTGAGGGTGGCGGCGGGCGGCGGCGCGCCGGCGGTAAAGACGTTGACGATGTGGTCAAACTCGCGGCGGTCCTCGTCATCGGCATGGATCAGCATGTTGAGCACGATCGGCGCCCCGCCGAAATGGGTCACGCGCTCGTCGGCGATGGCGTCATAGATGGCCCGGGCGGTGATGTCGCGGCAACAGATCATGGCGCCGCCCACCATCGGGATCATCCAGACGTGGTTCCAGTTGTTGCAGTGAAACAGCGGCACGATGGTCAGGTAGCGGGCAAAGTTGGGCATGTGCCAGCTGACCGCCGTGCCCATGGTCATCAGATAGGCGCCGCGGTGGTGATAGACCACGCCCTTGGGCCGCCCGGTGGTGCCGGACGTGTAGTTGAGCGCCAGGCTCTCCCATTCGTCGCTGGGCATCAGCCAGTCGAACTGCGGGTCGCCCTCCTCAAGCAGGTCCTCGTATTCGGTATAACGCCCGCTGGCGGCAAAGCCTGCCTGCGGGTCGGCCACCTCGATGATCTCGGGGCCGTCGCCTTCCATCGCGGCAATCGCGGCCTCGGCCAGCGGCAGAAAGGCGCTGTCCACCAGCACCGCGCGGGCCTCGCCATGGCCAAGAATATAGGCCACCGTGTCCACGTCCAGACGGATGTTGATGGCATTGAGCACCGCGCCCGCCGCCGGCACGCCCCAGCTTGCCTCGACATGGGCAAGCGTGTTGGGCAGGATCGTCGCCACCACCTGGCCCGGCCGGATGCCGCGCGCGCTGAGCGCCGAGGCCAGCCGCGAGACCCGGGCATACATCTCGCCATAGGTCAGGCGGCGCGCGCGATCCACCAGCGCCTCGCGGTCATGAAACAGGCAGGCCGCGCGCCTGAGATGCGAAAGCGGCGTCAGCGGCACATAATTGGCGGGGTTCTTGTCCAGTCCGGTTTCGTCAGCCATCCAGCCCATCTTTGCCTCTCCCGATCGTTGATGCGCCCCAGGGTGCTGCCTGGGGGCCGCAGGTGATAAAGACACGATTTGCCCGGTCGGGGTCAAGCGGGCCGGTGGCCGGTGCTGGCAGGGCGCGGCAAAACCGGCTAAACCGGGGCATGATCATCTCGCGCGGGCGGCGCTATATATTCGTGCATATCCCCAAGACCGGCGGCACCTCGATGGCGCTGGCGCTCGAGGCGCGCGCGATGAAGGATGACATCATGCTGGGCGATACCCCCAAGGCCCGCAAACGGCGGCGGCGGCTCAAGGGGGTGCCGGCGCGCGGGCGGTTGTGGAAGCATTCGACGCTGGCCGATATCGACGGGCTGGTGGCGCCGGAGGAGCTTGCCGGCCTGTTCACCTTCACCCTGGTGCGCAACCCGTGGGACCGGGTGGTGAGCTATTATCACTGGCTGCGCGAACAGAGCTTTGACCACCCGGCGGTGGGCATTGCCAGGGCGACCGATTTCGCCGGCTTTCTGCGCGCGCCTCAGATCCGGCGCTCGCTGCAAAGCCACCCCTATGGGTACTACATGCGCGATGCGTCCGGGGTCGAGCGGGCCGATCTGTTCATCCGGCTCGAGCATCTTGCCCAGGACCTGGCGCCGCTCGAGGCGCATCTGGGTTTCCGCCTGGAGATGCCGCATGTGAACCGCTCGGACCGGGGGCCGGGGGGTGGCGACTGGCGCAGCCATTACGGCCCGGCCGAGCGCCAGATTGTGGCAGAAATCTGCGCCGAGGACATCGCGCGCTTTGGTTACAGCTTCTGAATCCGGGGCCAATTCAGCGCGAAAACCCCGCAATCCTGCCCCGAAAAGGCCCGAATCACCTGCTGGAAGGCCGGATTTCGCCGCAATAATCAGGGTTAATGTGCCGTTAATGTTTACATTCCGTTAACGATTGTCGCGCCAGAGGTCTTAATCCTGCCTTGCTCGGGCGATTGCCCCCGATGCCGAAATGATGCCACATAATGGCCGGAATTCGGGCAGAATCATGGCAAAATTCGGATGCCTCCTTTGCTCATCGCCCCACAGGGCAATGCAAACCAACCGATGACAAGCAAGGAGAATCCCGATGTTCATGCAAGCCGCCACCGCCTTCACCGACGCCGATATGGTCGATCTCGAGACCGCGCTTTTCCCCTCGGCCCTGGCCCGCTCGGGCATTCTGGAGGGCACCCGGGTCGAGGCCGCCGATGGGTGGCGCCCGGTGGAAAGCCTGACCCGTGGCGATGCGGTTTATACCTTTGACGGGGGCTTGAAGGAAATTACTGCCATTCACCGCGAGGAACTGCGCCCGGTGCGGGTGCTGAACGTGCCCGGCGGTGCGCTGGAAAACTGCGCCGATCTGCTGCTGCTGCCGGGGCAGTACATGGCGATCGAAGATGCCCGCGCCGAGGCGTTGTTCGGTAGCCCCCTGACCTTGATCCCCGCCGCTGCGCTGGCCGGATACCGGGGCATTGAATGGGAAAACGCCAAGGCCCGCCGGCTTGAGGTGGTGACGCTGGAATTCGAAGAGGAAGAGCTGGTCTGGGGCAATAGCGGGATGCTTTTTCATTGCCCGGATGCGCGCCAGTTTGGCGCTCCGAGGCTGGTCTCGGGGTTTTTCACGATGCTGGACATGGCGGACGCCCGCCGGATGGTGGCGCTGTT
>CAZPDV010000059.1:0-9508 GCA_964585355.1 uncultured Aliiroseovarius sp. | reverse complement strand
AAAAAGTGCCCGGCGTGGGGCCAGCAGTGGTCGTCGAGCTGAAAATCGTCGAGGCCGCCGCCCACCGGCTCGCGCGCTCACGGGTGATCGGGCGACAGGTGGTTTCGTCCTGGGATGCGCTGCTCGCCTATTGCCATACGACGATGGCGCACCGGGATACCGAGCAGTTTCGCGTGCTCTACCTTGATCGCAGAAACGCCGTGATCGCCGACGAAGAGCAGGGTCGCGGCACGGTGGACCATGTGCCGGTCTATCCGCGTGAGGTGGTCAAGCGCGCGCTCGAACTCAACGCATCGGCGCTCATACTGGTTCACAACCACCCCTCCGGCGACCCGTCCCCGTCAGAGGCCGATATTGCAATGACCCGGCAAGTGGAAAAAGCGGCTGACGCCCTGGGCATCACCCTGCATGACCACCTGATTATCGGCAAGGCCTGCGAGCTCAGCTTCCGCGCCAATGGTTATATCTAGGCGGAGCGGCATCTTGTCGTGGATCGTTCTTTCCTGATGGTTAGTGCAACCACACCTCGACCCGCCGGTTTACCTGCCTGCCCCACCCGGTGTCGTCACAGGCCATCGGCAGCGCTTCGCCAAAAGCTGCCACCTGCATCTCCACCCGCGCGGGGTCGAGCGCCTCGGCCGCATCCAGCACCGCCTGCCGGACCGCGCGTGCCCGCTTTTCCGCCAGCCGCAGGTTGACACTTGCCCGCCCGTTTCCGTCAGTAAAGCCGACAAACCGCACCACCCGGCCATCAAAGCGCCCGGCCTCCAGCAGGTTTGCCAACAGCGCCACGTTTGAAAGCGATTGCCCGTCCAGTGCGCTGGAACCATCCCGGAACCGGAACGTGACCGACAGCCGTGTATCCCCGACCATCAGTTCGGCAAGTGTCTTGAGTTGTTCCAGCGTCACCTCGTCCCCCGCCATGGCGATGGCATTTGCCAGGCGGCGCCCCTGGTCGTCCACCGTGGTCTCGCCCGGCATCTGATCCACAAGGCCGGTCCGCCGCACCACCATCTGCGCGGCGCTCGAGCGCAGATAGGTCAGAAATTCGCGGCCGATCTTGGGCAGGCGGCGCGCCGGAAGATACAGGTAAAGCGGCGCGGTCAGCGGGTAATCCTCGGCCTTGATCGCCTCGACCCCAGGCGCGACCTCAAACCCGCAAGAGCCGGTAAGGGTGACGATCTCGGCCCCGCCTGGATCAGAAAATGTAGCGATTCCAATGCCAAAAGGGTCATTCACCACCGCATGGGTAACAGCGTGGTTGGACGGCTTGCGCAGGACCGATTGTGCCACGCCTTGGCCCCGCATCAGTTTTGCAAGAAACAGGCCGGTGAAACCCACATCGTCCTCGGCCAGGTAAGCGGTGATCGGGGCGTCTTCGCCACCCAGTTCGGACCAGTTCGTCACCTTGCCCGAATAGATCGCCACCAGGTTCTCGATGGTCAGCTTGCGCACCGGGTTGCCCGGCGCCACGACCGGCACCAGCGCATCGAGCGCCAGCACCCTGGTCTGCCGCACACTTTTCAAGTCGCCCAGCCCGGCATCGCGGGCCAGCCGTGCCTCGTTGCCGGTGACCTCGCGCAATGTCAGCGCAAAGTCGGCATTTTCGCCCAGAAGATCGGCAAAGCCTTCATCCGACGAGTTGCGCAAAATGGTAAACTCGGCTGCTTTCTGGCCCCCCGCCTCGCCCTCATAAAGCGTATAGACCAACCCGCCATCGGCACCATCGGCGCGACCGACGGCATAACCGCGCCGCAGCGCAAAGCCCTCGATCAGGGCCGGGATCAGCACCGACGAAACCTCGGGGGCGCCCGAAAAGGTCAACTGTGCCACATAGCTGCCAAGGCTGGGGCAGCCCGGCCCGTCGCATATGACCCCGCTGCCATCCACCGTAAGCACGCCATATTCGGTGGCAATCCGGTAATATTCGCCGTCATATCCCAACAGGTCTCCCGTCAGCTCGATCGAGCCATCGCGCGAGGTCAGGGTGACGTCCTCGGCCCCGGCCGGGCCGGCCAGCCAGAGCAGGAAAAGAGCGACGGAAGCCGCCGCCCGCAGGAAATTCATGAGCCACGCCCCGAAATTGCGTCAGTTGGTGGCAATTCTCACGGCTTGCGACAGGTTTTTCAATACCAGATATTCGCCAATGCTGTCACACCCCGGCACCGCCATGAAAAGCGGCTCGGTCTCGGGGCGCTGACCGGGCACGGTGGTGAGGAAGGACGCGTTGATCTGGCGCCCGCAGGTGGTGTTCAGCACCTCGGCCTCGACATTGATTTCGGGCGCGGGCGCGGTACCGTTGAGCCGCAGCGGCCAGGAATAAACAGCCGTGTGATACCCGTTCTTGTCCGCCCCCAGCAGGGTGAAAAACCCGCCCTCGCCGGCGATCGCGCGCTGTGGGCCATATGGTTGCTCGGCGCTGACCATACCCGGCTCGCCATATTCGGCGCCTCTTTCCAGCGCGTAAAGCGAGAAACCGCTATCGCCCTGCCACAGAAGCACGCTACGCTGATACTCTCCCACAGTCGGCATCAGGATATCGGCCGCTGCGGTCTGATCGTCGCTGAACCTGGCGCTGAAAAACGCGTTTTCTTCCAGCGCCGGAACGCTGACTTCGACGATCCCGCTCTGGTCAAGCCTTTCCGAAAAGCGGATGCCGGCGTGAAGAATATCGACCTGCTGGCCGGCATGGCACGGTGCCTCGATCGTCAGGTCAACCATGGCGCCGGGGGCGGCTGTGGCGGTAAAGCCGATTTGGCAGTTCTGCCGGTCAGCATCAACCGTGCCCATCTCTGTGCCGCCCAGAGGCTCGGTCGGGGTTGTTGCCGCAAGCAGGGTCGTGCCGCTTTCGGGCGCGGCCGGCACCGGCAGGCCGGGCGGGGTTTCCGGCAGGGTCAGAATCGGTTGCGACAGGCCCCGGGTGACCGCTGGCTCATCGGCGACCGCAAGCGCGGCGGGCGCGACCGGGATCTGGTCAGTTGCCAGAGCCTTGGGCTTTGCGTTCGGAGCACCCGCACCGGCGTTCTGCATGAAATAGCCAGAGCCAAGAGCGGCGACCACAACCGCCACACCGGCAATCCCTTTCAGCTTTACGATACTCACAGGCATGACACCTCCTGAAACTCATCTCATCAGAAGGGTGCCCGGCAATTGTGCCTTGCTTGCGAAAGGGTTGTGAAGAAATTGCCACTTTTTCCGCAAGGCGGTTAAGGAAAACTCTTTTATTTTCAGGAAGATGCAGGCCACAAGCGCGACCTGGTCACGTTCTGGCCACAGTTTTACCGGGCCATGGCGAAACAGCCGGCCGCCATCGCTGCGATTGTTGGCGAATCGGAAAACTCAGACCAGGCGCCCGTGGCAATGCTTGAATTTCTTGCCGGAACCGCAGGGGCAGGGCTCATTGCGGCCCGGATTGCCCCAGGTGGACTTGTCGTTTTCGTCAAAGGCCCTGGCCGGTGCCTTGTCCCCGGCCGGCTGCGCCTGCGCCGCCATCGCCCTTTGCTGCTCCAGAAGCTGCTGCATCATCGCCGCCTGCTCTTCTTCGGTCATCGGGCGGACCTGCGCCAGCTGCCGGGTCACGTCTTCGCGCAGGGCGTTCAGAAGGTTTTCAAACAGCTGGAAGGCCTCGGTCTTGTATTCATTGAGCGGGTCGCGCTGGGCATAGCCACGGAACCCCACCACCGAGCGCAGATGCTCCAGCGTCAGGAGATGCTCGCGCCACTTGGCGTCGATGGTCTGAAGCAACGCCTGCTTTTCGATCGAGCGCATGGTCTCCGGGCCGAAATCGGCGGCCTTGGCGGCCATGTATTCATCGGAGGCATCATAAAGCCGTTCGGCAATCTCGTCATTGTCCACGCCTTCTTCGGCGGCCCACTCGATCACCGGCACGTCGATGCCGACCTTCTCGAGAAGCGCGGCATAGAGCCCCTGCATGTCCCACTGGTCGGCATAGGTCTTGGGCGGCATGTACCGATCAACCAGGTCGTCGATCACCTGGTGGCGCATGTCGCGCACGATCTCGGAGAGGTCTTCTGCCTCCATGATCTCGCGGCGCTGGGCGAAGATCACCTTGCGCTGATCGTTCATCACGTCATCGAATTTCAGCAACTGCTTGCGAATGTCGAAATTGCGCCCCTCGACCTTGGCCTGGGCGCGCTCCAGCGACTTGTTCACCCAGGGATGCACGATCGCCTCGCCCTCTTTCATGCCAAGGGTGGAAAGCACCTTGTCCAGCCGCTCGGACCCGAAAATGCGCATCAGGTCATCTTCCAGAGACAGGAAAAAGGCCGAGCGGCCCGGGTCGCCCTGCCGCCCGGAGCGACCGCGCAGCTGGTTGTCGATGCGCCGGCTTTCGTGCCGTTCGGTAGCAAGAACATACAGACCGCCGGCCTGTTTCACCTTTTCCTTGTCGGCGGCATGGGCGGCTTCGATCTGCTTGCGGATCTCGGCGGGGTCGGCATCCGGGTCTTCGGCAATGGCCTGCAAAACCCGCATCTCGACATTGCCGCCCAGCTGAATATCGGTGCCGCGCCCGGCCATGTTGGTGGCGATGGTCACCGCGCCGGGCCTGCCGGCATCGGCAACGATCTGGGCTTCCTTCTCGTGCTGACGCGCGTTCAGAACGTTATGCTCGATCCCCGCCTTCTTGAGCATGTCAGACAGCATTTCGGACTTTTCGATGCTGGTTGTCCCGACCAGGACCGGCTGACCCTTGGCGTGCGCCTCCTTGATCGAGTCGACCACCGCTTCGTATTTTTCGCGGGCGGTACGATACACCGCATCGTGTTCGTCAATGCGCGCCACCGGCAGGTTGGTGGGCACTTCCACCACGCCAAGCCCATAGATCTCGTCAAATTCCTCGGCCTCGGTCAGGGCGGTGCCGGTCATGCCGGCAAGCTTGTCGTAAAGGCGGAAATAGTTCTGGAAAGTGACCTGGGCCAATGTCACGTTTTCAGGTTGAATAGAGACGCCTTCCTTGGCCTCGATCGCCTGGTGCAGCCCCTCGGAAAGACGGCGACCGACCATCATGCGGCCGGTAAATTCGTCGATCAGAACCACCTCGCCATTGCGCACGATATAGTCCTTGTCCTTGGTAAACAGGACATGGGCGCGCAGGCCCTGGTTCACATGGTGAACGATGGTGGTGCTTTCCGGGGCATAGAGCGACTGCTCCTCCGGCAGCAGGCCCATTTCGTGCAGGCGCCTTTCAAGAAACTCGTTGCCTTCCTCGGTGAAGGTGACATTGCGGGTCTTTTCGTCCACCTCGTAATGCTCGGGCTTGAGCTCGGGGATCAGCTTGTCGATCGAGATGTAAAGCTCGGAGCGGTCCTGCGCCGGGCCGGAAATGATCAGCGGCGTGCGGGCCTCGTCGATCAGGATCGAGTCCACCTCGTCCACGATGGCAAAGTTGTGGCCACGCTGGTACATGTCCTTGAGCTCGGATTTCATGTTGTCGCGCAGATAATCAAAGCCCAGCTCGTTATTGGTGGCATAGGTGATGTCGGCCGCATAGGCCTCTTTCTTTTCCGGGTCGGGCTGCTGCGGATAGACCACGCCGGTGGTCATGCCCAGCGCGGAATAGACCTTGCTCATCCACTCGGCATCGCGTTTGGCCAGGTAATCGTTCACCGTAACCACGTGCACGCCCTTGCCGGTCAGGGCATTGAGATAGGCGGCAAAGGTGGCGACCAGGGTCTTGCCCTCGCCAGTCTTCATTTCGGCGATCAGGCCCTGATGCAGGAAAATCCCACCCATGAGCTGCACATCGAAGGCGCGCAGGCCAAGCGCCCGGCGGGCAGCCTCGCGACAATTTGCGAAGGCCTCGGGCAGCAGGTCATCGAGCGATTCGCCATTCCTGACCCGCTCCTGAAATTCATGTGTTTTCTCGATGATGCCTTCATCGGTGAGCTTCTCGAATTCCGGTTCAAGCGCGTTGATCCTTGCCACGATCGGGGCGGTTGCCTTGATCTTGCGGTCATTGGGCGTTCCAAAGACCTTTTTGGCGATTTTTCCTAACCCTAGCATTTTCAAGCCCCGTTCGTCATAACGCAAATTTGACCCGCGGAAGGTGAGTGCTTGCCCGTCCCCGCGCGTCCGCCTATCAAGGGCGCAAGGTTCACGCCGCCCGGACCCTCAGCGATGTAAGGGGCAGCGGTGGGAGTGTCAATGTCGCCGGAAGTTCCGGCTTTTTCAAAGGACCAAAACATGACCAAGACAAGATCCGCGCTGCTCGCCCTCATGATGGCAAGCACTCCGTTCGCCACGGCGCTGGCGCAGGAAACACAGGCGACCGAAAGCGACGCCGCCACCGCGCCCAAGATGGACGTGACTGCCGACACCGTGCTGGCAACGGTCAACGGTCAGGACATTACCATGGGCCATGTCATCGCCACCCGCGCCGCTCTGCCAGAGCAATATCAGGCATTGCCCGACCAGGTGTTGCTCGAGGGAATCGTCGAGCAGCTGATCCAGCAGACCCTGCTGGCCCAGGCCATGGGCGAAATCTCGCACCGCACCGAGCTTGAGCTTGAAAACCAGCGTCGCGCGTTGATCGCGGGCGAGAAGCTGGATGAGGTCATGGCCAATGCGGTGACCCAGGAGGCGCTGCAAAAGCTGTATGACGAAACCTATGCAAATGCCGAGCCGGTAACCGAATACAACGCCTCTCACATCCTCGTGGACAGCAAGGAAGAAGCCGAAAAGCTTATCAAGGAGCTCAATGACGGCGCCGATTTTGCCGAGCTTGCCAAGAAAAATTCCAAAGGCCCCTCCGGCCCCAACGGGGGCGAGCTGGGCTGGTTCTCGCAAGGCATGATGGTGGAGCCGTTTGAAAAGGCGGTGATGGCGATGGAGCCCGGCGCGGTCAGCCAGGAGCCCGTTCAGACGCAATTCGGCTGGCATGTGATCAAGCTCAACGAAACCCGCGAAAAGGCGGCGCCGCCCCTGGAACAGGTGAAGGATGAGCTGGCGCACAAGCTCAAGGACAACGCGGTTGAAGCCGCCGTGGCCAAGCTGCTGGAGAGCGCTGATGTCAAGCGTACCGACCTGTCGGCGATCGACCCGTCGGTTCTGCGTCAGGACGACCTGATCCAGTAGGGCCATGGGCAAGAAAGCGAAAATCAGGAAGCTGCGCCGCAAGATCAAGAAGCTCAAGCGCGCGCTGAAAGAGGCCGGGGGCGGCGGTTTGCCCCCGGTCTCGCCGCTCGCCCCTCCACGCTTTCCCGACCTTCCGGTGATTGAGGGGGTGCGCTTTTCCGCGGTCAGTTCCGGGGTGAAATACAAGGACCGGCCCGATGTGATGCTGGCCGAGATGGTGGCGGGCACGACCATTGCCGGGGTCTTTACCCGTTCCTCGACCAGGGCTGCGCCGGTGCTGGATTGTCAGGCGAAAATAGGCTCTGATCCTGCCGAAAAGGCCGCTTTCCTGGTCAATGCCGGCAATGCCAATGCCTTTACCGGCGGGCATGGGGTCACCGCTGTGCGTGCCCTTACCCAGGCCGTGGCCGAGACCCTGGGCCTGCCGCAAAACAGGGTCTATTCCGCCTCAACCGGCGTGATTGGCGAGCCTTTGCCGCATGAGAAAATCATCGCCAGGCTGGACGAGCTGGCGCTGGGCCTGTCGCCCGCGCGCCTGCAGGACGCCGCCAACGCCATCCGCACCACCGACACCTTCGCCAAGGGCGCGGGCGCCGAGGTCGAGGTGGACGGACAAACCGTCAGGATCGCCGGGATCGCCAAGGGCTCGGGCATGATCGCACCGGACATGGCCACCATGCTGGTCTTCATCTTTACCGATGCGCGCATTGATCAGGCGGCCTTGCAGGAACAGGTCAGCGCGCTGGCCGATCGCAGCTTCAACAACATCACGGTTGACAGCGACACCTCCACTTCGGACACGCTGCTGGTCGCCGCGACCGGCACGTCCGGGGTCGAGGCAAGCGAAAGCCCCGCCTTTCGCGAGGCGCTTTTCGGCGTCATGCGTGACCTCGCGCAACAGGTGGTCCGCGATGGGGAGGGGGCGACCAAGTTCATCACCGTCAACGTCACCGGCGCCGCCAACCCCGAGGACGCCCGCACCCACGCTTTCGCCATTGCCAACTCGCCCCTGGTCAAGACCGCGATGGCCGGCGAAGACCCGAACTGGGGCCGCATCGTCATGGCGGTGGGCAAGTCCGGCGCCCGCGCCGACCGCGACCGGCTGAGCATCCGGTTCGGCGATGTGCTGGTGGCCAGGGATGGCTGGGTTGCGCCGGGCTATCGCGAAGAGGACGGCGCGGCGGTGATGAAACAGCCGGAGATCGAGATTTCTGTCGATATCGGCCTGGGCGATGGCGAGGCCACGATCTGGACCTGTGACCTGACCCATGGCTATATCACCATCAACGCCGATTATCGCTCGTGAAGGTGGTCCTGGTTTCAGCCGTGGCCCTGATCGACCGCGAGGGCAGGGTGCTTCTGGCCCAGCGCCCGCCTGGCAAGAGCATGGCCGGGCTGTGGGAATTTCCCGGTGGCAAGGTCGAGCCTGGCGAAACCCCCGAACGCGCGCTCATTCGCGAACTGCACGAGGAGCTGGGGATCGAAACCTGGTCATCCTGCCTGGCGCCCCTGACCTTTGCCAGCCACGCCTATGACGACTTCCACCTGCTGATGCCGTTATTTGCCTGCCGAAAATGGGGCGGCATCGTCCAGCCGCGCGAGGGGCAGGTGCTCAAATGGGTGCGCGCCGGCGATCTGGCATCCTATCCGATGCCGCCGGCGGACAAACCGCTGATTCCGGTGTTGCGCGACCTGTTGTAGGCCTCACCAAGGGGCGGCTTGCCCAGCCCCCTGGAGTTTTTCCTGGATCAGTCCAGCTTGCGCTCGACCTCTTCGCGCTCGAATATCTCGATCACGTCGCCCTTGCGGATGTCGTCGTAATTCTCGAACGCCATGCCGCATTCCTGACCCGACTGCACTTCCGCCACTTCGTCCTTGAAGCGCTTGAGCGTTTTCAGCGTGCCCTCGTGGATCACCACATTGTCGCGCAAGAGCCGCACGCCGGCAGAGCGGCGGGCGACGCCCTCGGTCACCAGGCAGCCGGCAACCTTGCCAACCCCCGTGACCTTGAACACTTCGCGGATCTCGGCATAGCCGATGAACTTCTCGCGCACTTCAGCGGAAAGCAGGCCGCTGGCGGCGGCTTTCACGTCATCCACGAGGTCATAAATCACGCTGTAGTAGCGGATTTCCACGCCCTTCTGATTGGCGGTCTTGCGAGCCGACGCATTGGCGCGCACGTTGAAGCCGATCACCGGCGCGCCGGAGGCTTCGGCCAGGCCCACATCGGTTTCGGTAATGGCACCGACACCATAATGCAGCACCCGCACCCGCACTTCGTCGTTGCCGATCTTCTCCATCGCCTGAACGATTGCCTCGGCCGAGCCCTGTACATCGGCCTTGACCAGAATTGGCAGCTCGGCGACGTTTTCATCGGCCTTGGCCTTGGCCATCATCTGTTCAAGCGTGGTGG
>CAZPDV010000058.1:1727-9618 GCA_964585355.1 uncultured Aliiroseovarius sp. | reverse complement strand
GCCTGCAGCCCTGGTAAAGCGGCTGAGCTCGGCCCCCGGATCGAAGGTCGTTTCCTGTACCGACAGCATGTCAGCCCCCGGTCATCGGCGGAAAGAACGCCACTTCGCGCGCTCCGGCCAGCGCCGCGTCAAGGCCGGTCAGTTCCTGATTCACCGCAACCCGCAGGCCGGCCAGGTCGGAAAATGCCAGCGCGTAACGGTCCTCGCGGGTCTTGAGCTCTTCGATCAGGGCGGCCACGTCGGTTGCCTCGGTCTCGATCGTTTCGCGCGGGATGCCGATGCGTTCACGCACCCAGGCGAAATATACCACGTCAAGTTTCATCATGCTCTCCCCTTGCCTGTCCGGCGTCGGCGTCACTGTCGCGCAGAAACGGCAGGCTCTTGCGGAAATAGTCCCACCCGGTCAGCAGGGTCAGTGCGGCCGCAAGCCACAGCAGCGCCACGCCGCCCCGGCCGGCCCAGATCATGCCATCGTATTTCCAGCGCAATCCCATCAGATCCGGCTGCAACCCGTCAAGGATGTCGAACACCATCTGCTGATCCATGCCAAAGCTCTGCATGCCCAGGTAATGCTCGAAAATCCCCTTTGAGAACAGCACCGCAATCGCCACCATCTGTACCGTGGTTTTCCACTTGGCCAGCCCGGTGACCTTCAGCGCCCGCGCCTTGTCGCCGAGAAATTCGCGCAGGCCGGACACGAAGACTTCGCGGTAGAAGATCAGCCCCGAGGGCAGCACGATCCAGGGCGTGAGCCCGGAATAGCCATTGATCACCAGCAGGGCGATCAGCACCATGGCCTTGTCGGCGATCGGGTCCATGGCGGCGCCAAACGCGCTCTCCTGGCGCCAGGCGCGGGCAAGGTAGCCGTCCAGGTAATCGGTGAGCGCCGCCAGCAGGAACAGGGCCAGGGCGAACCAGTCCGACCACGGGTGATGGAAGTAGAGGAACATCACCGGCAGCAGCGGGGCTGCGATCAGCCGCAGGATGGTCAGGATATTGGGCAATGTCCATTTCATGTGCCCTTGTTATCCGCTTGGGCAGCGGCATGGAAGCGGCGTTTGCAGGTTTTTCGCCCGCTGGCGCGGGCGACCGGGGCCGCGCTGCGCTCGGCCGATTTGAGGCCTCCGGCGGGGATATTTGTGAACAGAAGAAGCTGGCGCCCGGCGGGGGCCACGTGCCCCGGCCGGCGATTTCCCCCCTCGCGCCCGGTGAAGAATGGGCCTATAAGCGGGGGGAGTATGACGCCAGAAGGGGGCCGCCATGTCCGGGGATCTGTCACCGATTGATACTGCCAAGTTCGTTGCCGCCCGCCGGGCCGTCGGCTTTGTCGAGGACGGGATGAAGGTGGGGCTGGGGACCGGCTCGACCGCGGCCTGGATGGTCAAGTGCCTGGCCGAACGGGTTCGCGACGAGGGGCTGAAGATCGCCGGCGTGCCCACCTCGAGCCGCACGGCGGAACTGGCCCGGCGGTTGGGGATCAGGGTGATCGGGCTGGACGAGGCGCGCTGGCTTGACCTGACGATTGACGGCACCGACGAATATGATGACGAGCTGTGCCTGATCAAGGGCGGCGGCGGCGCGCTTTTGATGGAGAAAATCGTTGCCACGGCCTCGGACCAGATGATTGTGATTGCCGACCCGTCCAAGAAGGTCGAGCATCTGGGGGCGTTTCCGCTGCCGGTCGAGGTGATTCCGTTCGGCTGGCAGACCTCGAAAGCGTTGATCGAGGAGATGCTGGACGCGATGGATGTGCTGGGCCAGACCGCGACCCTGCGCATGAACGGCGAGGCGCCCTATGTGACCGACGAGGGCAACCATATCCTGGATCTGCACCTCAAGCGCATCGGCAATCCGCGCCAGCTTTCGCTGGTGCTCAACCAGGTGCCCGGCGTGGTGGAGAACGGCCTGTTCATCGACATTTGCGATGTGGTGGTCACCGGCCATGGCGACGGGCGGGTGGAGGTGGTGGACATCAACGAAGGCACCCGCGAGGAAGAGCGCGTGGATATCGCCGGGGCCGAGAACCTGTTTGCCGATATCTGAGGCTGGGCCGGCCCGACGCCAGGAGGCAACGGTTTGTGCCCGTTGGCTGTTGCCGTCTGACAAAGGTGTGACCGCGCCGCCCTCTGGCGCCTGCGGTGGCGATGTGGCAAGGAGGCCGGGAAATCTCGTGCGAGGGACGGAAACATGAAATTCGACTATGATCTGTTTGTCATCGGCGGTGGCTCGGGCGGGGTCAGGGCCGGGCGGCTGGCGGCCGAGGGGGGCGCCAGGGTGGGGCTGGCCGAGGAGTTCCGCATGGGCGGCACCTGTGTCATTCGCGGCTGCGTGCCCAAGAAGCTGATGGTGTTTGCCTCGTCCTATGGCCCCTATGCCCGCCAGGCGCGCGATTATGGCTGGGAATATGAGGGCGGCACCTTTCACTGGGAGCGGTTCCGGCCGATGCTGCACGAGGAGCTTGCCCGGCTCGAGGGGATCTATCAGGCCAACCTTGCCAAGGCGGGGGCCGAGATCTTCAACGCCCGCGCGGTGCTTGAGGACGCGCATACCGTGGCGCTGTCCACCGGGCAGCGTTTCACCGCCAAGCATATCCTGGTGGCCACCGGCGGGGCGCCGTTCGTCCCCGAGACCACCAAGGGCCACGAGCTGGCGATTACCTCGAACGAAGTGTTCGACCTCGAGACCTTTCCCGAGCGTATCCTGATCGTTGGCGGCGGCTATATCGCCTGCGAATTTGCCTGTATTTTCAATGGGCTTGGGGCGCATACCGCGCAATGGTACCGCGGCGCCCAGATCCTGCGCGGCTTTGATGACGAGGTGCGCGGCCATCTGGCCGAGCTGATCCGCGAGCGCGGGGTGGATCTGCATGTGGGGCTGGAAGTCGAGCGCATGGAGCGGCGCGACGGGCGCATCTGGGTCAAGGGCACGGATGGGCGCGAGGACGTGTTCGACCAGGTGCTGTTTGCCACCGGGCGCAAGCCCAACACCGCCGGGCTGGGGCTTGAGAAAGCCGGGGTCGAGCTGGGCCGCTGGGGCGAGATCGTGGTGGACGAATATTCCCAGACCAGCGTGCCGTCGATCCATGCGGTGGGCGATGTGACCAACCGCATCAACCTGACCCCGGTGGCGATCCGCGAGGCGGTGGCCTTTCACGAGACCGTGTTCAAGGGCAATCCGACCCGGCCGGACCATGAGAACGTGCCCTCGGCGGTGTTTACCCAGCCGGAATATGGCGCTGTCGGCCTGACCGAGGAAGAGGCGCGCGCGCGCGAGCCGGTTGACGTCTATGTGGCGGCGTTCCGGCCGATGCAGCGGTCGTTCATCGGTCGCCCCGACCGGGTGCTGTTCAAGCTGGTGGTCAGCCAGGCCAGCCAGAAGGTGCTGGGCTGTCATATCGTTGCCGATGGGGCGGGCGAGATGATCCAGCTGGCCGCGGTGGCGGTCAAGATGGGGGCGACCAAGGCCGATTTCGATGCCACCGTTGCGGTGCACCCGACCATGGCCGAAGAGATCGTGTTGATGAAGACGCCGACCCGGCGCGGCTGAGGCCTTTGACCGGCACGGGTTGAAAACCGGGTTGATCGGGGCCAGTTTAGGACAACCAAGTTCCACGAGGAAGGACGATACAGATGGCCAGTGACAATGGCGGACCCTGGGGCGGCGGCGGAGGCCGCGGCGATGACGGGGGCCGGGGCGGCTCTTCCGGCGGTGGCGGGGGCGGCAAGCGCCCCGGCGACGGGCCGCAGATCCCCGAGATCGAAGAGATCATGAAAAAGGGCCAGGAGCAGCTGCGCGCCATCATGGGCGGGCGCGGCTCCGGGCGGGGCGCTTCCGGCGGAGACGGCGGCAGGGGCGGCCCGGCTTTCGGCAAGGGCGCGATCGTCCTGGTGGCGCTGGCCTTGTTCGCGGCATGGCTGTTTGCCAGCGTTTACCGGGTGGATACGTCCGAAGAATCGGTCGAGCTTCTGTTCGGCAAATATGTTCAGACCGGCACCGAGGGCCTGAACTTCGCCCCCTGGCCCTTTGTTACCAGGGAAATTTACCCGGTCACCCATGAAAATACCGAGGATATCGGTGTCGGTCCGGCTGCGGGCCTGATGCTGACCGGCGATGAAAACATCGTCGATATTGATTTTCAGGTGGTGTGGAATATCGGCAATATCACGGATTTCGTGTTCAACATTGCCGATCCGGGCGAAACCATCCGGGCGGTGAGCGAATCGGCCATGCGCGAGATCATCGCACGTTCGGAACTGGCGCCGATCCTGAACCGGGATCGGGGGGTGATCGCCGCCGAGCTGCAGGAGCTGATCCAGAACACGCTGGACAGTTATCAAAGCGGCGTCAACATCGTGCGGGTCAACTTCGACAAGGCCGACCCGCCGCGCGAAGTGATCGACAGTTTCCGCGAGGTGCAGGCGGCCGAACAGACCCGCGACACCCTGCAAAAGCAGGCCGATGCCTATGCCAACCAGGTGGTGGCGGCGGCGCGCGGCCAGGCGGCGCAGCTGCTGGAACAGGCCGAGGGCTATCGGGCCCAGCAGGTCAACCAGGCCGAGGGCGAGGCGGCACGCTTCATCGCGGTGCTTGACGAATATGCCAAGGCACCGGAGGTCACCCGCAAACGGCTCTATCTGGAGACGCTGGAGCGGGTGCTGGGGCGTGTCAACAAGGTCATCATCGACGAAAGCGCCAGCGGGTCGCAGGGGGTGGTGCCCTATCTGCCACTTGACCAGCTGCGCGCCTCGGGCACGTCGCGGAGCGGGGGGAACAACTGATGCACAGGTCTCAATGGATACTGGTCGCGCTGGCGGCCGTGGTGATCGGGGTGTTCAGCTCGATCTATATCGTGGACGAGCGCGAGAAGGCGCTGAGGCTCTGGTTCGGCGAGGTCACGGCGGTGATCGAGGAGCCGGGGCTGTATTTCAAGGTGCCGCTGGCGCATGAGATTGTCAGATACGACGACCGGATATTGCCGCTGGAGACCGATCCGCTGGAAGTGACGCCGGCCGATGACCGGCGGCTGATCGTCGATGCCTTCGCCCGCTGGCGGATTTCCGACCCGGTTCGGTTCCGCAAGGCGGTCGGGGCCAGCGCCATTGCCGGCGCCCGCACGCGGCTGCAGAAGATCCTTAATGCCGAACTGCGCGATGTGCTGGGGTCGGTGGATAGCGGCGCGATCCTGTCAACGGATCGGGCGGTGCTGATGACGCAGATCCGCGACAAGGCGCGGGAGCGGGCGCGCGCGCTGGGGGTCGAGGTGATCGACGTGCGCATCCGCCGCGCCGACCTGCCCGAGCAGAACCTGGCCGCCACTTTCGAGCGGATGCGGGCCGAGCGTCAGCGGGAAGCCGCCGACGAGATCGCGCGCGGCAAGGAGGCGGCGCAGAAGGTGCGGGCGCAGGCGGACCGGACCAAGGTCGAGATCGTGTCGAAGGCGCAGAAGGAAGCGGATATCGTGCGCGGTGAGGCCGATGCGCGACGCAACGCCATCTTTGCCGAGGCCTTCGGGCGCGACCCGGAATTCTTTGCCTTTTACCGCTCGCTTTCGGCGTATGAGGCATCGCTGGATGGGGCCAACTCGACCATGGTCATCAGCCCGGACAGCGAGTTCTTTACCTATCTCAAGTCCGCCGGCGGTCAGTAGCGGGTTTCGCCCCGGCTGGCGCCGGGGCGACCGGCCGGTTTTCTGACGAAAACCGGCTGATTTTCGGGGGCGCTGCCCCCCGCCCTGAAAATGCGACCGCATTTTCAGGGCTCCCCCCGGGATATTTCCGAACAGAAGAAGGGCGCGGCTTGCGATTTTCTTGCGCTTTGGGGGAAAGCGTTTCACAATCCTGTGAGAATGGGTGCCGGCATTTGGAATGTTGCGATCGGTGCTTAAATGCCTTGATGTGCAAGGCAGCCGGGTGGACCGGCAATCATGAAAAGGAGAAGAGTGTGAAAACACAGGTAAATCCCCTCGTCCTTCAGACCAGGCAGCGGGCGCAGGTGCTGATGGCGCTGGTTCTGGGGCTGGCGCTGATGCTGGTGCAGGTCATGCCAGCGCGTGCCGGTACCCCTGAAGGTTTTGCGGATCTGGCCGAAAAGGTCAGTCCGGCGGTGGTCAATATCACCACCACGACTTTGGTGGCGGCCCCGACCGAAAATATGCCGATGGTGCCCAAGGGCAGCCCGTTCGAGGATTTTTTCAAGGATTTTCTCGACCGTCAGGGCGGCAATGGCGACCGGCCTGCAAAGCGGCGCGCCCAGGCGCTGGGATCGGGTTTCGTGATTTCCGAGGACGGTTATATCGTCACCAACAATCACGTGATCGAAGGTGCGGATGAAATCCAGATCGAGTTCACCGATGGCAAGGTGCTGGATGCCACCGTTGTCGGCGCCGACCCGGTTGTGGATATCGCGGTTCTCAAAGTTGAAGCGGACGAGCCCTTGCCGTTTGTCAGTTTTGGCGACAGCGATGTGATGCGTGTCGGCGACTGGGTGCTGGCGGTTGGCAACCCGCTGGGGCAGGGCTTTTCGGTGACGGCCGGGATCGTTTCGGCGCGTTCGCGCGAGCTTTCCGGTACCTATGACGACTTCATCCAGACCGACGCGGCGATCAACCGGGGCAACTCGGGCGGCCCGCTGTTCAACATGGATGGGGAGGTGATCGGCGTGAACACGGCGATTCTCAGCCCCAATGGCGGCTCGATCGGGATCGGTTTCTCGATGGCGTCGAATGTTGTCAGCCGGGTGGTTGACCAGCTCAAGCAATATGGCGAGACCCGGCGCGGCTGGCTGGGGGTGCGCATTCAGGACGTGACCCCGGATGTGGCCGAGGCCATGGGGCTTGAAGATGCCCATGGGGCGCTGGTGACCGATGTGCCGGACGGTCCGGCAAAAGAGGCGGGCATCGAGCCGGGCGACCTGATCGTCAATTTTGACGGGCAGGATGTCAAGGACACGCGCGACCTGGTTCGCATCGTCGGGTATTCCGACGTGGGCAAGACGGTGCGGGTCACGGTGCTGCGCGATGGCGAGACCAAAACCCTGAAAGTCACGCTTGGGCGGCGCGAAGATGCGGTTGGCGCGAGCAATGACAGCGGCGCGACCCAGGAGCCCGCGACCAATACGGTTCTGGGGCTGGAACTGAGCGAGCTGACCGACGACATGCGCGCGCAGCTGGGGCTCAATCCCGGCGATGATGGCCTGGCGGTGATGTCGGTCGATCCGGCGAGCGAGGCGGCCGAGAAGGGCCTGAAGCCTGGCGATGTGATCACCGAGGCCGGTCAGCAGAAAGTCTCGACCATTACCGAGCTCGAGGACCGCATTCAGGCGGCCCGTGATGCTGGCCGCCGCTCGATCCTGCTGCTTGTGCGGCGCGATGGCGACCCGCGTTTCGTGGCGCTTTCGCTGGAATAAGTCAGCGTTTCAGAAAAGGAAACCCCCGTGCCGAGGCGCGGGGGTTTTGCCTGGAATGGCGCAGATGCGCCATGCCGCCTTACCGGATATTCATGATATCGCCGCGGCTCAGGCCGATATCGTCCAGCTCGCGATCGGTCAGCCGGCTCAGCGCCTTGCGGGTCTTGCGCGCATCATTCCACGCCGAAAAAGAGGCAACAACCCGGTACGCCGCGCGCGAAATCGCGTCGGAGAAACCATGGCCGAGTGCCGCCTGGAAGGTATCATTGAGAACAGCCATTGCTTCGTCCTTTCCTTGAACTTTGGCGATGCAACATTGCATCCCGGGCGCATTTAGGGGGTGCGATGCCGCGGGACAATCGCCAAGATTTCATACCCCCCATGCGTTTTCTGCATGGCGGAGAAAATTATTAAGTATTTGTTAAACAATAAGGAATCACGGTGGCGAAAGTGTCGTTTTCAGGATAGTCGGGGTCGGAAACGGCCG
>CAZPDV010000058.1:0-1627 GCA_964585355.1 uncultured Aliiroseovarius sp. | reverse complement strand
GCCCGGTGCGAAAATATCTGGCGAATGTTCGCCTTTCGTGCTAATCGTGCCACAAAAGCAACAGGCGGGGCAGTGGCATGCGGGTTTTGGGTATCGATCCGGGGCTGAGAAACATGGGCTGGGGGGTGATCGAGGCCGATGCCGGGCGGGTGCGCCATGTGGCCAACGGGATCGTGCGGCCGGGCGAGGGGCCTCTGGCCGCGCGGCTGGTTGCATTGTTCGAGGCGCTGAGCGCGATTGTCGCCGAACATGCCCCCGATCAGGCCGCGGTCGAACAGACCTTTGTCAACAAGGATGCGGCCGGCACGCTCAAGCTGGGGCAGGCGCGGGGGGTGGCGCTGCTGGTGCCGGCGCGGGCCGGGCTGCCGGTGGGTGAATATGCCCCCAACGCGGTCAAGAAATGCGTGGTCGGCGTCGGCCATGCGGACAAGCGGCAGGTGGCCTATATGGTTGCGCTGCAACTGCCCGGCGCCAGGATTGCCGGGCCGGACGCCGCCGATGCGCTGGCCATTGCGCTGACGCATGCGCATCACGCCCAGGCCGCGGGCCGGCTGGCGGCGGCGGTGCGCAAGGGGGCGGCATGATCGGGCGCATCGCAGGCCGGCTGCTCTATCGGGCCGAGGATCACGTGCTGGTCGATGTGCGCGGGGTGGGCTATCTGGTTCACGTCTCTTCGCGCACCATGGCCGCGCTGCCGGGCGAGGGCGAGGCGGTGGCGCTTTACACCGACCTTCTGGTGCGGGAGGACAACCTGCAACTGTTCGGCTTCACCTCGCTGGTGGAAAAGGAGTGGCACCGGCTGCTGATGGGGGTGCAGGGGATCGGCGCCAAGGCGTCCATGGCCATTCTGGGCGCCCTGGGGGCAGACGGGGTGAGCCGGGCGATTGCGCTGGGCGATGTGAACGCGATCAAGGCGGCCAGGGGGGTCGGCCCCAAGACCGCACAGCGCATCGTGATCGAGCTCAAGGACAAGGCGCCGGGGGTCATGGCCATGGGCGGCGTCGGCGGGGCAGGCGGTGCGGTTGAGGTCGCGCCCGAGGCCCCGCCGGAGGACATGGTGATCGAGCCCGCCGCCACCCCGGCCGCCGCGCCCGGCAACCAGGCGGCCCAGAGCGAGGCCCTGTCGGCGCTTTCCAATCTGGGCTATGCGCCTGCCGAGGCCGCCGCCGCGGTAGCCGAAGCCGCACAGGGCGCGCCCGAGGCCGACACCGCCGCGCTGATCCGCGCCGCGCTCAGGCTGTTGGCGCCGAAGGGATGAAGGGAGAGAGCATGCTGGAACCCGACCCGACCCTGCGCCCCGAGCCGCGCCCCGAGGATGCCGACCGCGCCCTGCGGCCGCAGGTCCTGTCCGAGTTCATCGGCCAGCAGGCGGCGCGCGCCAATCTGGCGGTTTTCATCGAAAGCGCCCGGCGGCGCGAACAGGCGATGGACCATGCGCTGTTTCACGGCCCCCCCGGCCTGGGCAAGACCACCCTGGCCCAGATCATCGCCCGCGAACTGGGGGTGAACTTTCGCATGACTTCCGGCCCGGTACTGGCGCGCGCGGGCGACCTCGCTGCGATCCTGACCAATCTGGAAAAGAACGACGTGCTGTTCATTGACGAAATTCACCGCCTGAACCCGGTGG
>CAZPDV010000057.1:0-9716 GCA_964585355.1 uncultured Aliiroseovarius sp. | reverse complement strand
CCCGGTGCACGATCAGGTCGGCATAGCGGCGAATGGGCGAGGTGAAATGCGCGTAGTTTTTCAGCGCCAGCCCGAAATGGCCGAAATTGCGCGGGTCGTAATAGGCCGCCTGCATGGCGCGCAGGGTCGAGAGATTGATCAGCTCGTCAAACTCGCTGCCCTCGGCCTGGGCCAGCAGTTGGTTGAGGTGGCGGGTCTGAAGCACCTGCCCCCTGGCCAGGGTCATCCCCGAGGCCTGGGCCACCTCGCGCAGGGCGTCGAGCTTCTCCGGGCTGGGCTCTTCGTGGACCCGAAACAGCAGCGGCCGGCCGAGGCGGTTGAGCTCTTCGGCGGCGGCGACATTGGCGAGGATCATGAATTCCTCGATCAGGCGGTGGGCGTCGAGCCGCTCGGCAAAGCGGACGCTCTTGACCTTGCCATCCTCGCCCAGCACGATCTTGCGCTCGGGCAGGTCCAGGTCCAGCGGCTGGCGCGAGGCGCGGGCGTGTTTCACCGCCCCATAGGCGGCATAGAGCGCGCCGATCTGATCGCCCAGCGGCGCGCATTTGTCGTTTGCCTCGCCCTCATGGGCGGCCTGGACCTCGTGATAATTCAGCGACGCGCGCGAGCGCATGAAGCCGCGGGTAAAGCGGTGGGCGATTTTCTCGCCCCGCGCGTTCAGCGTCAGGCGCACGGCGATCACCGGGCGGTCAACGCCTTCGTGCAGCGAGCACAGGTCGCCGGACAGCCGGTCAGGCAGCATCGGCACCACCCGGTCGGGGAAATAGGTGGAATTGCCGCGGTTGCGCGCCTCGCGGTCCAGCGCGGTGCCGGGGCGCACGTAATGGGCGACATCGGCAATGGCGACCCAGACGATATGGCCGTCGGGGTTTTTCGGATCATCGTCGGCATGGGCGAAAATGGCGTCGTCATGGTCGCGCGCATCGGCCGGGTCGATGGTGACAAGCGGCAGGTCGCGCAGGTCCTCGCGCCCGTCCAGGTCGGCGGGTTCGAGCGCGTCGGCCTCGGCGATCACCTGGTCGGGGAAGGCATCGGGGATGTTGTGCTGATGGATGGCGATCAGGCTGATGGCGCGGGGCTGGGAAGGGTCGCCCAGCCGCTCGACCACCCGCGCCGTGGGCAGGCCAAGCCGGCCGCGCGGGCCGGACTGGCGCGCCTCGACCAGCTCGCCGTCGCGGGCGCCGTTCTCATCGCCGGCGGGCACGACCCATTCGCGGTCCGAGCCCTTGTCGATGGGCACGATCCGCCCGCCCTCGGCGCGTTTGCGATAGATGCCCAGAAGGCGCTGCGGATTGGTGCCGATGCGCCGGATCAGCCGGGCTTGCCAGGCGTGGTCCTCGCCCGTGACCTCCTGCATCCGGGCCAGGATGCGGTCGCCTTTTTTCAGCGCCGGGTCGCCGGTCTTTTCCACGATCAGGACGCGGGGCGCGGGGCCCTGGCCCTGCCATTCGCGCGGGCGGGCGAACAGGTCGCCGTCGGCATCTGCGCCGGTCACCTCCAGCACCGCCACCGGCGGCAGCTTGTCCGGGTCGCGGGTCGAGCGGCGGCGGTCGGGCAGGTGGCCCTCGTCCTGCAAGGCGCGCAGGAGGCGCTTGAGGTCGATCCGGGCCGCGCCCTTGATGCCGAAGGCGCGGGCGATGTCGCGTTTGGAGGTCTGGGTCGGGTGCGCTTCGATCCATTTCAGGATCTGCTCGCGCGAGGGAAGGGAGTGGGTCATTTCAAATGCCTTTTCGGGCTGACAGGCGGGCAAGATCGCGGGCATTGTCCACATCGTCAAGCCGGTCTGTCAGGGAATATGTCAGGCTGCCCATGCTGGACAGCGTATCGGAAAGCGCGTGCCGGGAGGACCAGCGCACGCCCTTGAACAGGGATGTGGGGGCGGGGCGGCTGCGTTTCAAGCCGACCAGCCAATAGCCGCCATCGCCGGCCGGGCCGAACACCGCGTCACGCGCGCCCAGCCGGGCAAAGGCGCGGGCGATATGGGTGCGGGTGATGCCCGGAATATCGGCGCCGACAATGAGTGCCGGGCCGGGGGGCAGGGCGGCAAGGATGCGGGCCATGCGCGCGCCAAGGTCGCCCGGCCCCTGCGGAAGGCGCGGCAGGTGGCCCGGCCAGACCCGGCTTTTGCGCCCGGCGCGGTCGGGGCTGACCGCCAGCACGGTCTGCCAGCGCCGGTCAGATACCTCGCGCAGCAGCCGCGCGCTCTGGTGACGAAACCACCAGGCGGCGGGGATCATGCCGATATCGCGGCCCAGCCGGGTCTTGACCCGCCCCGGCCGGGGCTCCTTGACCATGACCACCAGCGTCTGCCTCACAGGGGCCTCTGCGCAACGACAAGCTTGCATGACAGGCCCCAGGCCTTGCCCCCCATATGCCCGCCCGGCACCGCCGGGCAGCGCCTGCCTGCCCCCCGGCAGGCGCTTTCTGCGATGTCGCAACCCATTGCAATGTCGAAATTTTCTTGCTCTTTCCCGATCCGGCGCCGTGGCCCCAATAGCGCCAGCCAGGCAGGCGCTGCCCTCGTTTTCCAGCCTCGATTGGTGCAAAGATGTTTCACAGGGGCCGCTCCATGTCCACATGCGGGATGCCGGCATCGTCATATGTGCCGCTGGTGACGGTAAAGCCCAGCTTCTGGTAAAACCCGGTCGCGGTGAGCTGTGCGCCCAGCCTGGCGCGGCGGATGCCGGCTGAGCGAAGGTCGTCCAGGCAGGCGCGGATCAAGGCCGCCCCCAGCCCGGTGCCGCGATGCGTTTTCAAAACGCAGACCCGGCCGATCTTGCCGGTATCGCCCTGAAGCACGATGCGGGCCGTGCCCACCGGGCGCCCGTCCGCAAGCGCCAGGAAATGGGTGGCGGTGGGGTCATGCGCGTCCTCTTCCTCTTCGACCGGAACCCCTTGTTCGCGCACGAAAACCTGGTGGCGCAGCGCCAGGCAGGTGGCCAGGTCCAGGGTTTTCTCGACCTGCACGCTCACGCAAAATAGTCCCGCATGATCCGGCTGTAGATCGCCTTGAGCTGGGTGATTTCGGCGACCGGCACGCGTTCGTCCACCGCGTGCATGTAGCGGCCGACCAGGCCGCATTCCACCACCGGGCAGTGGTCCTTGACAAAGCGCGCATCCGAGGTGCCGCCCGAGGTGGAAAGCTCGGGCGTGATGCCGGTTTCGGCCTTGACCGCGCCGGCCACCAGGTCAGAGAGCGGCCCCGGCGGCGTCAGGAAGCTTTCGCCCGAAACCTTGGTGGTAAAGCCGATCTCGACGCCGGTTTCCCGGGCCACCTGCGCCGCTTCCTGCTCCAGCCAGGCGGTCAGGCTGGCGCTGGTATGGCTGTCATTGAAGCGGATGTTCACATTGGCGCGGCAGGTGGCGGGGATGACATTGGTGGCGGGGTTGCCGGTTTCGATCGCGGTGATCTGCAGGGTGGAGGGGTCGAAATGCTCGGTCCCCTGATCGAGCTCGGCCTCGGCCAGCCGCGCCATCAGCCGCGCCATGGCATGGACCGGGTTCTTCGCCCGGTGCGGATAGGCCGAGTGGCCCTGCACCCCGCGCGCGGTGAAATGCGCCACCATCGAGCCGCGCCGGCCGATCTTGATCATCTCGCCCATGTGGTTGGGGGCGGTGGGCTCGCCAACAATGCAGGCGGTCATGGCCTCGTTGTTTTGCGTCATCCAGTCGAGCAGCGCGCGGGTGCCGTCCAGCGCGTCGGCCTCCTCGTCGCCGGTAATGGCCAGGATCAGGGCGCCGTCGGGCGGGGTCTCGCGCACGAAGTCAATGGCGGCGGCGACCCAGGCGGCCACGCCCGATTTCATGTCGGTGGCGCCGCGCCCCCACAGCACGCCGTCCTCGAGATGGCCGGAAAACGGCGGGTGGGTCCAGGCGGCCTCGTCGCCCGTCGGAACCACGTCGGTATGGCCGTTGAAACCAAGGGTGCGGTTCGCGCCCCGCCGCCCCCAGCGGGCAAACAGGTTGCTGATCCCGCCCCGGTCCACGCGGTGGCATTCAAAGCCGGCCTCTTGCAGCAGGGAGTGCAGCAGCACCAGCGCGCCGCCTTCCTCGGGGGTGACCGAGGGGCAGCGGATCAGCGCCTGGGTCAGGGCGACGGGGTCGGTTTTGCGGGTCATCGGTTTCTCCTTCGCGGCCCGTGTTAGCGCGGCTGGCGGCGCGGCGCAAATGTGGCTTGCGGGGCACAGGCGGGGGCGCATGTTTTCAAAGGGTTAACAAAGCGGCGCAAATGCGGCATAGTCGGGGCAACAAGAATGACCCGAGGCAGGTCGGAAACCGTAAAAGTGCGCCAAAGCACCGGTTTCGAGAGTGGTGAGTTTCAGCAAGCGGCAAAAGCCGCCGGTATGCGTGTCGTGCCCTGCCATGGGAAGAGGTGAAGGGGCAGACGGGCATGGTGGCAGCATCCGAGCTACCGGTAGACACGAGCGCAACCGCGACCGCGATGGCCGAGGCGATCTTCGGCGACGGCGTGAGCGTGGTCTCGGCATCTTATACCGGGGATAACCGGTCGTCCGGGATTTACACCAATGGGGACACGGTGGCGCCGGGGGTGACGCCCAGCGATACCGGCGTGATCCTGTCCACCGGCAAGGCCACGGACATTACCAATTCGTCCGGGCAGGCCAATCAATCCTCGTCCACTTCGACCAATACATGGGGCGTCAACAACAACGCCGATTTCAACGCGCTGGCGGGGGTGCGCACCTATGATGCGGCGTGGCTGGATATCGACTTCATCCCCACCGGCGACACCCTGACCATGCAGTTCGTGTTTTCGTCGGATGAATACCCGGAATGGGTCAACTCGATCTATAACGACGTGGTGGGGGTCTGGTCGAACGGCACGCCGGTGGATCTGGCGGTGGGCAATGGCGACACCGATCCGGGCAATATCAACGGGACCGATACCCAGAACCTGTATGTGGACAATACCGGAAGCGCCTACAACACCGAAATGGACGGCTTTACCGTCACCCTGACCCTGACCATCCCGGTCAATCCCGGCGTGGTCAACTCGATCCGCATCGGTATCGCGGATGCGGGGGATTCGTCTTATGATTCCAACCTGTTGATTGCCGGGGACAGCATGCAGACCGTGGTCGTCGCGCATGACGACGCCACCCATCTGGACCCGAATGGCAGCAAGATCCTGGATGTGCTGGCCAATGACAGCCCCTCCTCCGGCGGCACCCTGACCATCACCCATATCAACGGCATCTCGGTCAATGCCGGCGATACCGTGACGCTCTCCACCGGCCAGCAGGTGACGCTGAACGCTGACGGCACCTTCACCCTGGTCGGCGATGGCGATACCGAGAATTTCAATTTCACCTATACCGTCGAGGATGACCTGACCGGCATCACCGACACCGCCTTTGTCACCGTGGATTCCGTGCCCTGCTTCGTGGCGGGCACCATGATCGAAACCACCACCGGCCCCCGCGCGGTCGAGACCCTGACGCCGGGCGACCTGGTGCTGACCCATGATAACGGCCCCCAGCCGCTGCGCTGGATCGGGCGGCGGCTGGTCGAGGCGCAGGGCAGTTTCGCGCCGATCCATATTGCTGCCGGAACCTTCGGCGCGCATGGCGAGCTGTTCCTGTCGCCCCAGCACCGGGTGCTGATCCGCGACCCGCTGGCCGAAATCCTGTTTGAGCAGGCCGAGGTGCTGGTGGCGGCCAAGGATCTGGTGGATGGGGTGCATGTGCGGGTGGTCGAGGGCGGGATGGTCGAATATGTCCATATCCTGTTCGACGCGCATCAGGTGGTGTTCTCGGAGGGGCTGGCGACGGAAAGTTTCCTGCCCGGCCCGCAGACCACCGCGAGTTTCGAGCAGGAAATCGTGGCCGAAATCTGCACCCTGTTTCCCGAGCTGGACCCCAGGACCGGCACCGGGTATTCGCCCGCCGTGCGCCGGGTGCTGAATGGGTGGGAGGCGCGGGTGCTGATCGCCGCCGGCGGGCAGGCGGCATGAGGGCGGGCGGGCGGCGTCGGCGCCGTCTCGGGGGTTGGTAAGAGGGAACCGGGTGCAGTGGTACAAGGTGCAGCAAGTGCAGGTGTGGGATGAGCTGGATCGGACTGACCGACCTCAACGTTTCGGCCTTTGACCCCGAGGGGGTGCGCCCCGGCTCGAACCGGTTCTGCGCCGCCGATGACGATGCCATCCTGCCGGTCGGCACGCTGCTGCTCGAGGCCGTCTTTACCGCCCGCCCGCGTATGCCGCAGCGCCTGATCCGGCTGGAGCGCCGGGCCGGCTGGCTGCGCAGCCTGTCGGTGCAGCTCTCTGCCGAGGGCGGGCTTGGCGTCGATCTGCGCCAGGGCGAGGCGCAGTCGCATATTCACCTCAACATCACGCCGCCGCCGCCGGGAACCTGCCTCAGGATCAGCTATTCGTGGGACGCGCCGGGGCGCAAGGCGCTGCTGACCGTCGAAAACCTGGACCAGGAACTGGTCTACCAGGCCGAGGCCACCGCGCCGCTGCCGCTGCCGCTTGCCGATCTGCGCGAAATTGCCCTGAACCGGCCCTCGGCGCGCTTCAGCCGCGACATCCGTTATGTCGCCATTTCCGATCGGGTCGAGCCGGTCGGCCTGCCTGCCGGGGTCGCCGCCGGCACCCCGGTCGAAACCCCGCACGGCCCGCAATTTGTCGAGCGCCTGCGCCTGGGCGACATGGTGCTGACCTGGAACGGCGAGGCCCGGCCGGTGCGCTGGATCGCGCGGCGCGAAGTGCCGGCGCTGGGCCGGTTTCGCCCGGTGCGCCTGCGGGCGCCCTATCACGGCCTGACCCGGGATATCCTCTGCGCCCCGGACCACCGGATCATGGTCGGCGGGGTCGAGGCCGAATATCTACTGGGCGAAAGCTCGGTTCTGGTGGATGCCGCGCATCTGGTCGATGGCCGGGCGGTGCTGCGGGAACGGCCGCGCGCGCCGACCCTGTGCTATTACCACCTGCTGCTCGACAGCCACGAATGCCTGAATTATGCCGGCCTGTGGGGCGAGAGCCTGTTTGTCGGCGCCATTGGCCGCAGCCCGGAACTGATGGCGACCACCGCCCTGGCCGAGCTTCCGGCCGGCGCGATCCCGCGCCATACCCGCTTTGCCCTGCCGATCCTGTCCGGGGCCGAGGCGCGCTCGCTTACCCATTCGATGAGCGCCTGACCGCCGCCTGTCCGGCTTCGCTCAGACGATAGATCCCGGTCGCAACCCGCTCGAACCAGCCATAATGATTGTCCGCCATCATCCGGGTGGCCTGCGCCACCCCGGTCGCGCGGGCCACCTCGGCCCCCTTGGTCGCGCCTTCGGCCGCCAGATAGGCGGCAATGCGCGTTGCATCCTGGCGATAGGCGGTGACCCGCCGCCCCCGGCTGCCGCCGGTATTGGGGTCGCCGGCGCGCCGGGAAAATTCCTGCAAGAGCGCCGCCCGCCGGGCCTTCGACTTGCGCGGGCGGAACGGCACCGGATCGGCGTGAACCTCGACAAACCCGTCCTCCAGCCGCACGCTCAGCACCCCCAGCCCCAGCCGCCGGCACAACCCGACATTGCCCTTGAAGGCCTTCCACCCGGCCCGCCCGTTCCAGCGCGGCACCGCCACATAGACCGCATCCGTCACCGCCTGGCGCGCCACCGCCTGCTGCAACAGTTTCAGCGAAAACCCCGCCTTCAGCTCGATGATCAGCATCTCTTCTTCTGTTGGCAAATATCCCGGGGGTGCGGGGGCAGCGCCCCCGCTTCCGACCGCCCCGCCATGCGCCCCGCCCCGCGGGCGCAGCGCCACCACATCGGCGGCGCCGACCTCGCCCTTGACCACATATCCAAGCCCCTCCAGCCAGGTCTTGACCGGGGCATACAACTCGGTTTCTCGCGGCGCGCTCATGCCCCCTTCTACCGCGAAACCCCGGCGCGCCAACAGCCCCGTGACAAGCGGGCAGGGGGCTCCTATAAGACCGACAACAAACCCGAAACCACCGCATCAGGACAACGACATGATCAAGATTTTCGGCCACAAGGCCCCCGATACCGACGCCACCTGCTCGGCGCTGATCTGGCAGTGGTATCTGCGCGACGCCCAGGGCAAGGAGGCCCGCGCCCTGGTGCAGGACCCGCCCAATTCCGAGGCGCGCTTCGTGCTCGAGCGCTGGGGGGTCGAGGTGCCCGCCCTGCTGGACGGGCTTGGTGCGGATGACGAAGTGGTGATCGTTGACACCAACAACCCGGGCGAACTGCCGGACAATATCAACGATGTGAATATCGCCGAAATCATCGACCACCACCAGCTGGCCGGTGGCCTCAAGACCCGCGGGCCGATCAAGATGACCATCCGCCCGGTGGCCGCCACCGCCACGGTCATGCACTGGCTGATCGGTCGCGACATGGACAAGGCGCCCGATTGGGTGAAGGGGCTGATGCTCAGCTGCATCCTGTCGGATACGCTTGAATTCCGCTCGCCCACCACCACGCCGCAGGACCGCAAGATCGCCGGCGAACTGGCCAGCGATCTGGGCATCGACATGAGCGCCTATGCCGGCGAGATGTTTGCCGCCAAATCCGATGTTTCCGGCTTCTCGGATGCCGAGCTTCTGCGTGCCGATTCCAAGATTTTCGAGCTGGGCGGCAAGAAGCTGCGGGTCAGCGTGCTCGAGACCACCGCGCCCGCCGTGGTGCTGGCCCGCAAGGAGGGGCTGATGGCCGAGATGGGCAAGGTGGCGGCCGAAGACGGGGTCGATCAGGTGCTGCTGTTCATCATCGACATCCTTGAGCAGGAGGCCATTCTGCTGATCCCCAACGACATGGTGCGCGCGATTGCCGCCAACAGCTTTGGCGCCGAGGCGGCGGGCGACACGGTGGTGCTGCCCGGCGTCATGAGCCGCAAGAAACAGATCATTCCCAGCCTGAAGCTCTGAGCTTCGGCCCCGCGCGAAGGAGCCCCCATGCCCCGGATCATCGAGCGCCTCGCGCAGGTTTCTGACGCCTACAGGGTGCTGTTTTGCGACCTTTGGGGCTGCGTGCATGACGGGGTGCGTCCTTACCCCGAAGCGGTCGCCGCGCTGCAGGAATTTCGCGCCGGCGGTGGCGTGGTGCTGCTTCTGACCAACGCCCCGCGCCCGCGCCGCAGCGTTGCCCGGCACCTTGCGCGGATGGGGCTGCCGCGCGATTGCTGGGACGTGATCGCCACCTCGGGCGATGCGGCGCGGGCGGCCATGTTTCGCGGCGCGGTCGGGCGCAAGGTCTGGTTCATGGGCGAAAGGCACGATCAGAGCTTTTTCGACCCGATCGAGGTGGTGCCCGATCCGGTGCCGATCGAACAGGTGCCGCTGGAACAGGCCGAAGGCATCGTCTGTACCGGCCCGTTCGACCCGCTGGCGCCGCTGGAGGAGCTGCGCCCGCAGCTGCTTTACGCCAAGCAGAAGGGGCTGAAACTGCTCTGCGCCAACCCCGATATCGTGGTGGACCGGGGCGGCAAGCGCGAATATTGCGCCGGCGCCGTGGCCCGGCTTTACGAAGAAATGGGCGGCGAAAGCCTCTATTTCGGCAAGCCCCACCCGGCGATCTATGACCTGGCGCGGGCGCGGCTGGGCGAGATCGGCGCGCTGGTCCCCGAGCGCGAGATCCTGGCCATCGGTGACGGTATCGGCACCGATATTGCCGGTGCCATGGGCGAGGATCTTGACAGCCTGTTCCTGACCGCGGGGCTGGCGGCGCCGGAAATTCCGCTGGAT
>CAZPDV010000056.1:0-9730 GCA_964585355.1 uncultured Aliiroseovarius sp. | reverse complement strand
GGTTGGTCTTGTTGTCCTCGGCCGCGAGCACCCGCATGGCACGCGGGGCCGGGGTCTCAGCGGCGGCGGCGGGCGGCGTGTCAGGTTCTGTGCGCGCGGGTTCAGGTGCAGGCGTGGCCTCCGTTGCCATGCTGCGCCGGGAGCCGAAGACCGGCATTGCCTGGGGAGTGGCGGGCGTTTGCTCTTCTGCTTGTTCTTCTGAAAGCGTCGGGGCCGGCTGTTCCAGGCCGGTGAGCAATTCGATCAGCTTGGGGCGCATCAATGGCTTGCGCATGCAGCCGGCAAACAGGTCCTCGCCGGCAGAGCGGACCGCCCCGGAGGGGCCGGCGATCTGGATGATCGGCGCGGTGACGCCGGCCGCCCGCAGGTTGCGGGCCGTTTCAACCGCCTCGGTCGGCGAATGCGAAGTATCGACGAACACCACGTCAGCGCGGGCCGCCAGGCCGGGGAAAACCGCGCAATCGGCAGTCGCATCTACGGATATCCCCAGCGATACCAGCCGCTTTTCCAGAATGTCGCGGTGCATGTCGGCGGGCATGGCAATGGCGGCGCGGGAGAGCCAGGCGGGCAGGTCCGGCTCCTGCAGCGGCTCAGCCACCGGCAGGGTCACGGCGATTCCGAAGGCCGAGCCGACGCCCTCTTCGCTTTCCACCCAGATCTCGCCGCCCATCAGTTCCACCAGTTGCCGCGAGATGGCGAGCCCCAGGCCGGTGCCTTCGAACTTGCGGTTGCGCTCATCCTCGACCTGGTTGAACTCGCCAAACACATGCGCGAGCTTGTCGGCCGGGATGCCGATGCCGGTGTCTTCCACGATGATATGCAGCCGCTGGGTCGGGCCCGGTTCGACCGGCAGGCCGACAACGCGGATCAGCACATGCCCCTCTTCGGTGAACTTTACCGCATTGCCGATCAGGTTGGTCAGGACCTGACGCAGCCGCAGCTGATCGCCGACAAACATGGTCGGCAGGAACATGTCGTAATCCAGCAGCAATTGCAGGTGCTTTTCCTGGATGGTTGGCTGCAACAGGGTGATGATGTCCACAATCGTGGTTTCAAGGCAGAACGGCGCCGTGTTCAGCGTCAGCTTGCCTGCTTCCATCTTGGAGAAATCCAGCACATCGTTGATGATGGTCAGAAGCGCGGTGCCCGAGCTGCGGATGGTATCCACATAGAGGCGCTGTTCGTCATCCAGGTCGGTTTCGGCCATCAGGTCGGCCATGCCGACAACGCCGTTCATCGGCGTGCGCAGTTCGTGGCTCATATTGGCCAGGAAGGCGCTCTTGGCGCGGCTGGCTTCCTCGGCGCGGTCGCGGGCCTTTTCCAGTTCCCGTTCATAACGCACGGTTTCGGTAATATTGAGCCCCATCGAGACGGTATCGCCATCTTCGCCGCGCCGGTCGATCAGCCGCACATAGGTGCCGTCCCAGAGCTTGATCACCTTCTGCTCGATCGTTGGCGATGACCAGCGCGCCAGCATTTCGTCGTGCCACTGGGCCGGGGGGGTGTCGCCGATATCGACGATCCCTTCGGACAGCAGGATTTCCACGATATCATGGTAGCGGATGCCCGGTTTCATGCATTCCAGCCCGTCAAACGGCGTCAGATAGGCGGAATTGGCGATGACCAGCCGCGAATCGCGGTCAAAGACCGCAAACCCGTCCTCGATGGTTTCGATCGAATCCCACAACCGCCGCTTGGCGATTGCCACCTGTTCGGTGACCTTTTCCAGGTTGGCCTTGACGATGGTGTTTTCTTCTTTCACCTCCTCGACCACCTCGCGGGTTTCGACGATTTCTTCGGTCAGGTCGCGTGCATGGAGCGAGAGTTTGCGGTTGGCTTCGAACAGCTCTTCCTGCTTTTGCTTGAGCAGGCGCTCTGCCGCCATCCGCGCCCGGCGTTCCCTTGCCAGCATATCCTCGAGGCTCATGTCGGTCTCCCATCTGTTTGGCTGATTTTCGCCAAGCAAGGTGAACACTCTCTTAACCGCGCCCCGGGAATCGTTGCCTCGTTGCATTTCTTGTGCCAGCATGACAGCGCGCGCAAAGGAGGCCCCGATGCGGATTTTTCTGTTTTTTCTCTTTTTTATCTTGAATTTTAACAGCTTGGCCATGGCCGGGGATATCCTTCCCGACCGACGGGTGATCCTGTGGCGGAACACCGATTTTTTCGGCTCGGACATCCAGAGCATCCTCGATAGCTCGATCAATGCCTGCGAAAATGCCTGTCTGGCTGATTCGTCGTGCCGGGCCTATACCTTCAACAGCAACAAGAATGCCTGTTTCCTGAAAAACGGCATTGGCCAGAAATCCGACTTTGCCGGCGCCTATTCGGCCGAGATCGTGCCGGTGAACCCGGCGGCGCGGGCATTTGCCGACACGCGGGCGGCCGAGCTGGGCTTCCTGCGTCAGAGCGACCTTGACGCGGCCCGCCAGCAGGCGCGCGATCTGCCGCATCAGCATGTGGTGGGGGGCTGGGCGCTCGATAATCTGCGCAAGGGCGCGCGCCGGGCCGAGAGCGACGCCAACCTGCTCACCGCCATGCGCTTTGCCGGCGGCGCGGCGGTGCTGAGCGATGCCGCCTCGGACTGGGCCGATTACGCGCGTCTGTCCTTCGCGCTGGCCTATCAGACCGACCGCAACGACGAAAAGCGCCGCTATCGCGATCAGGGCATCGCGGCCTCGGTCAATGCCTATCTGCGCAGCGTCAGCGGGGCGCAGCGGGCCGATATCCTGATGCAGCTGGCAGACGGGCTCGAGGCGCGCGGGCGTGGGCGCGACATGATTGCGGCGCTGCGGCTGGCCTATGCCCAGGCGCCGCGCGACCAGATCGCCCAGGCGCTGGACAAGGCGATTGGCAAATACGGTTTTCGGGTGGTCGATCACCGGGTCGAGGCCGACAGCGCCACGCCGCGCATCTGTGCCGAGTTCAGCGAGGAGCTGGTGCCGGCCGGGCTGGATTATGCGCCCTTCGTGCAGAGCGACGCCTCCGGGCTTGCGGTCGAGGCCTCGGGGCGCGAGCTGTGCCTGTCCGGGGTCAGCCATGGCAAGCGCTATCGCCTGACCCTGCGGGCCGGATTGCCGGCGGCCAGCGGCGAGGCCCTGCTGCGGCCGGTGACGATCAACGCCTATGTGCGCGACCGCAGGCCGCTGGTTCATTTCCCCGGCCGGGCCTATGTGCTGCCGGCGCAGGGCGAGGTCAGCCTGCCGCTGGTGGGGGTGAATGCGCCCGAGGTCGAGCTGGTGCTCTATCGGATGAGCGACCGCAACCTGGTCGAGGCCTTCCGCGCCCGCTACCTGCAAAACCCGCTTTCGCCGTGGGAGATCGACGACTTTTCCACCTCGATGGCCGAGGAAATCTGGCGTGGGACCGGCAGCCTCAGGACCGACCTGAACCGCGAGGTCACCACCCTGCTACCGATGCAGGCGGCGCTGGCCGGCCGGGCGCCGGGCATCTATATGCTGCAGGCCGCAGTGCCGGGGCAGGACCCCTATGATTCACCGCCCGCCACGCAGTGGTTCGTGGTGTCGGATATCGGCCTGGCGACGATGCTGGGGGCGGACGGGCTGCATGTCTTTACCCGCAGCCTGGCCAGTGCCGAGCCGCTGCAGGGGCTGACGGTCGAGCTGGTAAACCGCGCCAATGCGGTGATTGCCACTGCCACGACCGACGCCAATGGCTATGCCCATGTGCCCGAAGCGCTGACCGCCGGGCGCGGGGCCTCGGCGCCGGCGCTGGTGCTGGTGCGCGGGGCGGGGGGCGACATGAGCTTTCTGTCGCTGACCCAGCCTGCCTTCGACCTGTCGGATCGCGGGGTCGAGGGCCGCCCGCCGGCGCCGCCCATCGACCTGTTTGCCAGCACCGACCGCGGCGCCTATCGCGCCGGCGAGGTGATCCATGCCACGGTGCTGGCCCGCGACGGGCGCAGCCAGGCGATTGCCGGGCTGCCGGTCACCGCCATTCTGAGCCGCCCTGACGGGGTGGAATATGCCCGCGCAACCGCGCCCGGCGACAGCGCCGGCGGGCACGTTTTTGACCTGCCGCTGGGGCCGAACGTGCCGCGCGGCACCTGGCGGCTTGACCTGCATGCCGACCCGGAGGCCCCGGCGCTGGCCAGCCTGACCTTGCTGGTCGAGGATTTCCTGCCCGAGCGGATCGACTTCGACCTGTCGCTTCCCGATGGTCCGATTGCGCTAAGCGACAGCCCCGATCTGACCGTTGCGGCGCGCTATCTGTTTGGGGCGCCCGGCGCCGATCTGGTGATCGAGGGCGATGTGCAGCTGCGCCCGGTGCGCGAACTTGAGGCGCTGCCCGGCTATCGCTTTGGCCGCCATGATGCCGCCATTGACCCGGCCTTTGGCAGCCTGCCCTTTGGCCAGCGCACCGATGCCGAGGGCCGGGCGGTGCTGCCGGTCACCTTCCCGGAAATCGACGCCCCCGGCATGCCGCTGCAGGCGCGGTTCGACCTGCGGGTTTCCGAGGGGTCCGGCCGGCCGGTGGAGCGCAGCCTGACCCGGCTGCTCGCCCCTTCGGGGCCGATGATCGGCATCCGTCCGGCCTTTGACGAGGACCTGCCGGAAGGGGCCGAGGCGGGCTTTTCCCTGATCGCCCTTGGCCCGGACCTGACACCGCGGCCGATGCAGGTGCGCTGGACGCTGAACCGGATCAATACCCGCTATCAATGGTATGCGATCGACGGCAACTGGAACTGGGATCCGGTCACCACCCGCGAGGTCGTGGCTTCCGGCGAGGCGGCGCTTTCGGACCAGCCGTTCGCCCTGCGCCAGCGGGTCGATTGGGGGCATTACGAGCTGGTGGTCGAGGCCCTGGGCGCCGATGCCGGGCTGGTCTCGTCGGTGGATTTTCAGGCCGGCTGGTATGGCGCCGCCGATACCGCCACCACCCCGGACATGCTGGAGGTTTCGCTGGACGCCCCGGCCTATCGGCCCGGCGATACCGCCACGCTCAGGCTGGTGCCGCGGGTGGCGGGCAAGGTGCTGGTCACGGTGATGTCGAACCGGCTGATCCAGATGGCAACGCTGGATGCGGTGGCGGGGGAAAACACGCTGACCCTGCCGGTCACCGATGAATGGGGCGCCGGCGCCTATGTGACCGCCACCCTGATCCAGCCGATGCGCGATGCCAGGGGGCACCTGCCGACGCGGGCGCTGGGGCTGGCCCATGCCAGCGTCGATCCCGGCGACCGCCGGCTGGTCGCGCGCTTCGAGGGGCCGGACGAGGTGGCCCCGCGCGGGCCGCTGGACGTGGCGCTCAAGGTCGAGGGCGCGGCCCCCGGCGACACCGTATTTGCCACCGTCGCGGCGGTGGATGTGGGTATTCTCAACCTCACCTCCTTTGCCAGCCCGGACCCGGACGGGCACTATTTCGGTCAGCGCCGCCTGGGCATGGCTCTGCGCGACATCTATGGCCGGCTGATCGACCGCGCCGGGGCGCTGATGGGGGCGGTGCGCTCGGGTGGCGATGCCATGGCCCAGATGCGCATGCAGGCCCCCCCGCCGACCGAAGCGCTGGTGGCCAGCTTCTCGGGCCGGCTCAGGGTTGGCGCGGACGGCTATGCGCGCACCCGCTTCGAGCTGCCTTCCTTCAACGGCACCGTGCGGCTGATGGCGGTGGTCTGGTCGCCGCGCGCGGTCGGACAGGCCGAACGCGACATCGTGGTGCGCGACCCGGTGGTGGTTACCGCCAGCCTGCCGCGCTTTCTGGCCCCCGGGGATCAGAGCCGGCTGCTGCTGGAACTGGTCCACGCCAAGGGGCCGGCGGGAGAGATGCGCCTTGAGGTCACCGGCGAAGGCGTCGCGGTGGACGGCACCGCCCTGCCCGACAGCGTGACCCTGGCCGAAGGCGGTACCGCGCGGCTGTCGCTGCCGGTCACGGCTTCGGCGCCGGGGCTGGCACAGATCAACGTGGCGCTGACCACGCCCGATGGCACCCGGCTGAGCAAAACCCTGACCCTGCCCATCGAGGTCAATGATCCAGAGGTTGCCCGCACCACCCGCCTTGCCCTTGCCCCCGGCCAGGCCTTTACCCTGGACGACAACGCCTTTGCCGAGCTTCGGCCCGGCACCGGGCGGGCGGTGCTGACTGCCGGGGCGCTGGCGCGGCTGAACGTGCCGGGTCTGCTCGCCCGGCTTGACCGCTACCCCTATGGCTGTTCCGAACAGGTGACCTCGCGGGCGCTGCCGCTGCTCTATTTCGGCGATGTGGCCGGGGCCATGGGCCTGACCGCAAGCGAGGATATCCCGGCCCGGATCAATGACGCGATCGGCCGGGTGCTGGCCAACCAGTCGGCGGCGGGCAGCTTCGGCCTGTGGGGGCCTGACAGCGGCGATCTGTGGCTGGATGCCTATGTCTCGGACTTCCTGTCGCGGGCGCGGGCGGCGGGTTATGCGGTGCCGGACGTGGCCTTCCGCGCCGCCATGGACAACCTGCGCGGCCGGGTGAACTATGCCGCCGATTTCGACAGCGGCGGCGAGGCGATCGCCTATGCGCTTTATGTGCTGGCACGCGAGGGGGCGGCGGCGATGGGCGATCTGCGGTATTATGCCGACGAGAAAGGCGATGCCTTTGCCACGCCGCTGGCCGATGCACAGCTGGGCGCGGCGCTGGCGGCCTATGGCGACCCGGTGCGCGCCGAGGCGATGTTTGCCCGCGCGGCGCAGAAACTGGCCGCGAAGGCGCCGGACGACCGCCAGATCTGGCGCGACGATTACGGCACCTCGCTGCGCGACACGGCGGCGGTGCTGGCGCTTGCCACCGAGGCCGACAGCCGCGCCATTGACCGCGATGCGCTGGCGGCCCGGCTGACCGGGGCAGAGGGCCCGCTCTCGACCCAGGAGGCCGCATGGTCGCTTCTGGCCGCCGCCGCGCTGATCGAAAAGCAGGCGCAGTTGGGCCTGACCGTGAATGGCCAGGCCCCCGCCGGGCCGGTGGTCGAAACGCTGGACGGCGCCGCCGATGAAACCCCGGTGGTGCTGAAAAATACTGGCGACCGGCCGGTGGAGCTCACCCTTTCGACCTTTGGCGTGCCCATCGTCCCCGAGCCCGCCGGCGGGCAGGGCTACCGCATCGAGCGGCGCTATTTCACCATGGACGGCACCCCGGTTTCCGCCGATCAGGTGGCCCAGGGCACCCGGCTGGTGGTGGTGCTGACGGTGGCACCGTTTGGCCGCTCGGAGGGGCGGCTGATGGTCAATGACCCGCTTCCGGCCGGGTTCGAGATCGACAACCCGCACCTGTTGGCGGCGGGCGAGATCGGCGCGCTGGACTGGCTCGAACTCAACGGCGATGCCGCCTTTACCGAGTTCCGCCAGGACCGGTTCCTGGCGGCGGTGGACTGGACGTCGGATCAGCCGTTCCGGCTGGGATATGTGGTGCGGGCGATCACGCCGGGGCTGTATCGCCACCCGGCGGCCTCGGTCGAGGACATGTACCGCCCCACGTTCCGCGCCCATGGCGAAACCGGACAGGTACGGATAAGCGAGTGATGCTGCCCCCGGCCTTGCCCTCGCGCCCGGTGGAGGTGGTATGACGCGGCTGGCGCTGCTCCTGCCGCTGGTGCTGCTGCTGGGCGCCTTCGGGCGGGACCGCTTCGATGCCTGGGTGGCGGCCACCGACCTGCCGGCGCTCGAGGTGGCCACCTCGCCCGAGATGCTTGATCGCAACGGGGCGCTGCTGCGCGCCTTTCAGGTGGAGGACGGGCGCTGGCGGCTGGCGGTGGGGCTGGAGCAGGTCGATCCCGGTTTCATCGACATGCTGATCGCCTATGAGGACAAGCGCTTCTGGTCGCATCATGGGGTGGATCCCCGGGCGATGCTGCGCGCCGCCGGGCAGGCCCTCTGGAATGGCCGGGTGGTGTCTGGCGGCTCGACCCTGACCATGCAGGTCGCGCGCCTGCTGGAGGACGGGCCGACCGGGCGCTGGGCCGGCAAGCTGCGCCAGATCAGGCTGGCGCTGGCGCTGGAGCGGCGGCTGAGCAAGCGCGAGATCCTGAGCATCTATCTGAACCGCGCGCCCTATGGCGGCAATCTTGAAGGTATCCGTGCCGCCGCCCTGGCCTGGTTCGGCAAGGCGCCCATCCGGCTGACCCCGGCCGAGGCCGCGCTGCTGGTGGCGCTGCCGCAATCGCCCACCGCGCGCCGGCCGGACCGCCACCCGGAGACGGCCCGCGCCGCCAGGGCCAAGGTGCTGGCCCGGGCCGAGGCCGCGGCGGTGATCGACGCCGAAACACGGGCCGCCGCCCTGCGCGACCCGCTGCCGACCACCCGCAGGCCGCTGCCACAACTGGCGCCGCATCTGACCGACCGCGCCCTGGCCGAGGCGCCGGGGCAGGTGCGCCAGGAGCTTACCGTGGATGCGCAGCTGCAGGCCCGGCTTGAGCGCCTCGCCGCCCGCGCCGCCGCCGATTACGGCGCGCGCCTGTCGGTGGCGATCGTGGTGCTGGATCACCAGAGCGGCGAGATCCTGGCCTCGGTCGGGTCGGCGGGCTATGGCAATGACGCCCGGCTGGGTTTTGTCGATATGACCCGGGCGTTCCGCTCGCCCGGCTCGACGCTGAAGCCGCTGATCTATGGGCTGGCTTTTGACGAGGGGCTGATCCACCCCGAGACCCTGATCGACGACCGGCCGGTGCGGTTCGGCACCTATGCGCCAGAGAATTTCGATGGTGCCTATCGCGGAACGGTGCGGGTGCACGATGCGTTGATCTGGTCGCTCAATATCCCGGCGGTCAGCCTGACCGATGCGCTTGGCCCGGCCCGGCTGATGGCGGCACTGAAACGCGCCGGGGTGGCGACGCGGCTGCCCGGCGGGCGGGCCGGGCTGGCGGTGGCGCTGGGCGGGCTGGGGGTGCGGCTTGAGGACATGGTTGGAATGTATGCAATGTTCGGCAATGGCGGCCGGCCGGTGCGCCCGCATTACCGGCTGGGTCAGGCCGCCGCCAGGCTCGAGCCGGTCTTGTCGCCCCAGGCCGCCTGGCAGGTCGGGCATATCCTGACCGACATGCCCAGCCCGCCGAATGCCCCGCGCAGCCGGCTTGCCTATAAAACCGGCACCTCATACGGCCACCGCGACACCTGGGCGATCGGCTTTGACGGGCGACATGTGGTTGGCGTCTGGATGGGGCGGGCGGATGGGACCCCGGTGCCGGGCGCCTTTGGTGCGGACCTGGCCGCGCCGATCCTGTTCGAGGCCTTCTCGCGCCTCAAACCCGAACTTTCCCCGCTGGGGCCGCCACCGCCCGGTACGTTGCTCTTGTCCGGCGAGGCCCTGCCCCTGCCGCTGCGCGCCTTTCACCCGCGCGATGCGGTGTTTTCCGCCGACAAGAACGCCCCGATCCTGGCCTTTCCACCGGACGGGGCGGTGATCGACACCGGCGGTGCGCCGCTTGTCGCCAAGGTCAGCAAGGGCCGCGCGCCCTTCACGTGGCTGGCCAATGGCGTGGCCATGCAGACCGGCTCTCTGGCCCGTCAGGCCGAACTTCCCTTGCAGGCGCCAGGATTTTTCACGCTGTCGGTGATAGATGCGGATGGCCGGGCGGCACGGGCCGAGGTCGAACTCCGTTAGTAACTGTATGTTTCATACGGCTTTGCAAGCCCATGATGTGCGCGTTTTGGACACAGCGTTGAGGCTGGTAACGAGCTTTCGTGCGACGGCGATGATGACGACCTTGTGGGGTTTTCCAGCCGCGCGGAGGCGATCTGCGAAGCGTTTGAGA
>CAZPDV010000055.1:8276-9757 GCA_964585355.1 uncultured Aliiroseovarius sp. | reverse complement strand
GCGCGGCACCAACAAAGGGCAGGCGGCCGCCCGGGTGGGCGCGAATGCGCCCGCCATGGGGGCGGGCGGGCGCATGCCCGGGCCGCTTGCGCGCCCCGGGCGACGCAGGTGTGATTTGACGCGGCTTACCGTTCGGTCAGTTTCAGCTCGATCCGGCGGTTCTGGGCGCGTGCCTCGGGGCTGTCGCCCGGTGCGATCGGGCGGTATTCGCCAAAGCCCGCCGCCACCAGCCGCTTGGGGTCGAAACCCAGCTCGTCGATCATGTAACGCACCACCGAAAGCGCCCGGCCCTGGCTGAGCTCCCAGTTATCGGCGTATTTTCCAGCGCCGTGAAACTGCACGTTGTCGGTATGGCCATCGACCCGCAGCACCCAGTCGATTTCAGGTGGAATTTCGTCTGCCACGTCCTGCAAAATGGCCGCCACCCGGGCAATCTGCGCCTTGCCCTCGTCTGACAATTCGACGCCGCCAACGGGGAACAGAACCTCGGACGAGAACACGAAACGGTCGCCGACAATGCGCACGCCTTCGCGCCCCGCCAGCAAATCGCGCAGCTTGCCAAAGAAATCCGAACGATAGCGCTCAAGCTTGCGCGCCTCCTCTTCCAGGCGCTTGCGCTCGGCCTCTTCCAGCGCCGCGCGCCGGCTCTCTTCTGCCGCCACCCGCGCCAGCGCCTGGTTGAGCCGCGCCCCCAAGGCCTCGATCTGCACCTGTGCCGCCGCATCCTTTTCGGCGCTGGCATCCAGAAGCGCCTGCAGCGCCCCCAACTGCGCCCGCAACGAGGCCACCTGCTCGTTCAACAAGGCCACCTTGCGCTGCGCCTCGGTCGACGTGCTTTTCTGCTCGGCCAGCGCCGCATTCGCCGCCGCCAGCAGGGTTGCCCGCTCCTCGGCCTGGCTCAGGGCGCGCTGGGCGGATTTTTCGGCAGCCAGCTTGGCGGCCAGCGCCGCAGACAGGGCCGCGCGCAACTCGCCCTCGGTCCCGGCCTTTTCGCGCAGGGCCCGGGCCTCGTCCAAAGCGGCGGTCAGCGCCTCTTCCGTCGTCAAAAGCCGGGCCGCCTGATCCTTGTTTTCCAGCAATGCCGCCGCCAGTCTGGCATCCAGATCCTTTTGCGCTGCCTCGGCAGCGGCCAGCAGGGTCAGGGTTTGTTCGGCCTTCTGCCTCTGCTCCTCCAGGGCCAGGGTCATCGCTGTCAGCTCGTCATTGGCCTTGGCCAGACGGTCCCGCAAGGCTTGCGCGGCGGCGGCTTCGGCCAGGCGGTTTGTCTCTTCTTCACTGAGCGCCGCGGCCTTTTCATCAAGCTGCTTGCGCAGGGCATCGGCAGCGGCGACTTCGGCCAGCCGCGCGGCTTCGGCATCGCTGAGCCTTGCCTCCAGGTCATCCGCCCGCTTGCGCAATTCCTCGGCCGCGGCCAACGCCGCCAGCCGCTGCGCCTCTTTGTCCGAGAGGTTCTTCTCGGTTTCAGCCAGCCGCTTGCGCAG
>CAZPDV010000055.1:0-8176 GCA_964585355.1 uncultured Aliiroseovarius sp. | reverse complement strand
CCAAGCTGGCGCACCGCCTTGGTCAGCGCGGCGATATCCGAACGCAGTTCCGCCTGCGCCTCCTGCCGCCCGGCCGACATTTCTTCGAGGATCCGCAACAATTGCACGTCGATCGACCGCAGGCGCATGCGGCTTTCGGCATCCGCATGGGGGCCGCCCTCGGCATTTTCCTCGGCGCGCGCCTCAAGGGTGGCGATCATCCGCTCCTGCCCGTCAGCGATCCGCAACAGGACCGGGGTCGAAACCCCCTCCTCCTCGATCCGCTGGGCCAGGTGAGAGACCGCCTCGGCCAGGTGGCCCAGGCGCGCATCCACCTGTGCCCGGCTCGCCTCGCTTTGCGCGATCATCTCCTGCAAGGCCTGCATCTGCTCGCTCATATGGGCCATGAACGGGGCGATATTGATGCTCTCGCCCGCCATTTGGGTGGCCGCCGGAAGCTCGTCCTCGCCCTCGGCCGGGGCATAGCCCAGCCGGGTGATGGTGGACATCCATTCTTCCAGTTCGCGGAAAAAACGGCTCTGACCGTGGCCGGCAAAAAGCTCCAGCAAGCCCACGACCAGCGAACCCGCCAGCCCCAGCAGCGAGGACGAAAACGCCGTGCCCATGCCGCCCAGTTGCCGTTCGAGCCCGCCCATCAGGCGGTTGAACACCTCCACACCGCCCTCGCCCTCTTGCGGGGCAAGGCTGCGGATGGTCTCGACCACCGCCGGGATGGTGGTGGCAAGGCCGAAGAAAGTTCCCAAAAGACCAAGGAAAATCAGTAGGTTGACGATATAGCGGGTAATATCGCGGTCTTCGTCGATCCGGGTGGCAACGCTGTCAAGGATCGACCGGGCCGAACTGGGGCCAATCGGCTTGCTCAGCCCGCGCGCCCGCAGCAGCGCCGCAAACGGAGCCAGCAGGCGCGGCGCCTTGACCATCTCGTGACCGGGATTTTGCGCGGCAAAGCCGTCGATCCAGCGCACCGAGGTGAAAATCTGATAGACCTGCGCAAAACAGGCCACCACCCCGAGGATGAAAACGAACAGGATGAAGCCGTTAAGGTACAGGTTGGACAGGAAAACCGGCAACAGTTTCGGCAACGCAAAGAAGCCGCCCGTGCCCACCAGGGCAATGACGATCAGCATCAGAAGCATCTGACGATAGGGCGGCGTGAAATGCGGCTCGGTGCCTGTACCGAGGTTGGACTGCTCCAATTGGGGTGGCCCCTTGGTTAACACGTGTCCCGGTAAAGATAGGGGCTGATCGCGGCGCTGCCAAGTCGCTATTGCTGCGCAGGGTCCGAAACATCGCGCCCCAGCGCCTCGACCCGGCGCATGAGCCAGGCGATTTCGCTGTCCTCGATGCCCAATTGGCACAGATGCGCATGGGTGTTGGCAAGATATTCCCGGTTGCTGCCCCGCCCGCCCCAGGCCCGGGCGATGATCCGCGCCTGCATTTCAAGCTCAAGCGGCCCGGTATATTGCGGATGCGCCCGGTCGATCACATAGGTCACGGCCGTCACCTGCCGCCCATCGACCAGGCTGACCGGCAGGCGCGCCTCCTTGTAGGCATAGGAAACCAGCTCGCGCTCGCGCAGGGCACGCAGGGTCGCAGGCTCGCTCCCCCGGCGCACATGAAAGGCAAGGCCGGTGCACTGCGCCGTCTCATCGGCATCCAGCGCCAGCACCAGGCCGGGCGCATCGGGCGTGCCGCGATGGTGGATCGAGCGCATCAGGAAGCCGCGCCGATACCCGGCAAGCGTGGCCAGAACCGCCGCGTCATGTTCAAAGCCGGGGTGCCACATCAGCGACCCATAGCCGAATATCCAGAGATCGTTCTCACCCATGACTGGCCCTCGCACCCGCTTCGCTATAGACAACGACAGCGGCAAGGAAAAGAGGGCGTGATGCGCAAGCTGGCATGGTTGGGGGGGGCGCTGGCGGTGTTGGTCACCGCCTGGTGGGGCGGCGTCGTGGCCCTGTTGCATTACGAGCTTGCCGACTGGTTTCAAGCCCGCCGCGCCGAGGGCTGGCAGGCGGACTATGCCAGCATCTCAAGCGCCGGCTTTCCGGCCCGTTTCGACACCCGCATCAGCGGGCTTGAGCTTGCCGACCCGGCCAGCGGGCTGGCCTGGAGCCTGCCGGTTTTCCGGTTTACCGCGCCCAGCATCCTGCCCACCCGGATCACCGCGATCTGGCCCGATCAACAGGTGGTTGCCACCCCGTTTGAACGGATCACGGTGCAGGCGAAAGACATGCGCGCGGCGGTGCATTTCAACCGGATTTTCAGCCTCGGCCTGGCCCGGATCAGCGCCGATCTGACCGACGTCGCGCTCAGCTCGACACGCGGCTGGCAGAGCAGCCTGGAGCGTGGGCACCTGGTGATGCAGGCGCTTCCCGACGCCGCGCCGAATACCTACCGGCTGCATTTCGAGGCAAGCGGGGTGGTGCCGGCCTCGGACTTTCTGCGCAATTTCGAGCATGTCGCCTTCATGGCCGACCGCATCGAAGGGGCCGAACTGGACGCGAAAATAACCTTTGACGCGCCGTGGGACCGCTACGCCATCGAACGGGCCAGACCGCAAATCACCCATATCGAACTGGAGCGCCTGAACGCCCGATGGGGCGAGGTCGAGCTGTCGCTCGCCGGTGCGCTGGACGTAAACGATGCCGGCATCCCCGAGGGGCAGGTTTCGGTCAAGGCCCGAAACTGGCGCGAAATGGTGGCATTGGCCAGAAAGCTGGGGGCCCTGCCGGAAGAAGCAGAGCCCGACACCCTTCGGGCGCTGGCGTTTCTGGCCTCGCTTTCCGGTGACAAGGATACGCTCGACACCCCGCTGACCTTTCGCAACGGCTATATCGCTTTCGGCCCCCTGCCTCTGGGCAAGGCCCCCAACTTGACAATCCGTTAAGGAATGGAACCCCGGTGATAACGGAATTTCAATGACTTGATCGGGTTTTGAGCCTAGCGGCAATAGGCGCCGCCGCGATAGCGGGCCGTATCCACATGCAGATGGTCGCGGTGAAACCGGTTGGCGTCCGGCCCCAGGACCGTGCCGAAAATCCCGCAGGCGCTGTCATGCATGGCGCGCAGGATCCGCCCCTTCCGACGCCGGTTCCAATCCTCCAGAACCGAAAGAAAATCACCGTTCTTCAGATAGATCCCGGAAATATCCAGCGCGTGCCCCTTGCCATGTTCGCTGATCTTGGCGCCCGGCTGGCTGTTGCGGGTGCGGCAGGAATAGGACGCGATCACCTTGAGCGCCGCCAGCCCCCCGCCGCGCCGCCCCACCGCCGGTTTGACGCCGCGCACCACCCATTCATTGAGCGCCCGCGCCGTGGCGCAGTCAATGGTCGCCGCCTGTGTCAGGCGCACCCCCGAAACCTCGGTGACCCGCACCGGCTGACGCACCCCACAACCGGCCAGCTTGCCGGGAATGGCCGGCACCGGCGTGCCACGAATCTGACGCATGCCGCAGACCGAGCCGCGCCGCGGGCGGCGCTCATCGCGCCGGTCCGCCACCGGCAAACCCGGACGCGGAGCTGGCCGGGGCGAAACCAGGACCACGCCACCGTTTCCCGGCGATAGCGGCGCGCGCAGGATTTCCTGCAAAACCGCCTCGAGCCCCGGATCCATCCCCCCTGGTCGCGGCAGTGGGCGCGGCGAGGTTACCGGCGCGCCGGCGGCCAGCAGCAGCACCATCGCCAAGGCCCACAGCGCCCGGCCTGTGCCCCTGACATTCATCCCTCGGAGGTGCTGGGGCTGACCCGGCCGAAATCGGGGGCGGCAGTGTCCTGCCCGGCTTCGATGATGCCGCGGCGAATGGCGCGGGTGCGGGTGAAATAATCGAACAGCATGTCGCCATCGCCGGTGCGAATGGCCCGTTGCAGGGCAAACAGCTCCTCGGTAAAGCGGCCGAGGATCTCAAGCGTGGCCTGCTTGTTGGTCAGGAACACGTCCCGCCACATGGTCGGGTCCGAGGCGGCGATCCGGGTAAAATCGCGAAAGCCCGCCGCCGAATACTTGATCACCTCGCTGTCGGTCACCCGGCTCAGATCGTCGGCCACCCCGACCATGGTATAGGCAATCAGGTGCGGCGCATGGCTGGTGACGGCCAGCACCAGGTCATGGTGCTCGGCATCCATTTCCTCCACATGCGCGCCCATCCCCTCCCACAGGCGCACAAGCCGCGTCAGGGCGGCGGGGTCAGTCCCCTCAGGCGGGGTCAGCAGGCAATAGCGGTTGTCGAACAGCTCGGCAAACCCCGCGCGCGGGCCGCTATGCTCGGTCCCGGCCAGCGGGTGACCGGGGATGAAATGCACCCCCTCGGGCAGGTGCGGCCCCACCGTCTTGAGTACCGGCGCCTTGACCGAGCCCACATCGGTAACCGTGGCGCCGGGCGCCAGCCGCGGCCCGATCTCGCGCGCCACCGCCTCCATCGCCCCCATCGGCACCGCCAGAACCACCAGGTCGGCGCCGGCCACCGCCTCGGCAGCGGTCTCGACCACCCGGTCGCAAAAGCCCAGTTCGCGCACCGTATCGCGCGTTTCTTGCGAGCGCGCAGTGCCGACAATTTCGCCCGCCAGCCCGGCCCGACGCATGGCGCGCGCCATGGAGCCGGCGATCAGCCCCAGCCCGATCAGGGCCACGCGATCATAAATCCGGCTCACGATGTGGCCTCCAGAAACTGGCCGATCGCATGGGCGACACGGCGGCAGGCGGGCTCATCCCCGATGGTGATGCGCAGGGCTTCCGGCAGGCCATAATTGGCCACCGCCCGCACGATAAGCCCCTGTTCTTGAAGATATTTATCACACGCCTGGGCGGTCTGGGCATCGGCAAAACGCACCAAGATGAAATTGGCCGCGCTGTCATCCACCCCCAGCCCCAGCGCCCGCAGCGCCTCGGTCAGCCAGCTGCGCATGCGGGCATTTTCGGCCCGGCACTTCTCTACATGCGCCAGGTCCATCACCGCCGCTTCGGCCACTGCCAGTTGCGGCACCGACAGGTTGAACGGCGGCCGCATGCGGTTGAGCACGCCGATCACCTCGGCCGGCCCATAGGCCCAGCCCACGCGCAGCCCGCCAAGCCCGTAGAGCTTGGAAAAGGTGCGGGTCATCACCACGTTATCGCGCCGCGCCACCAGCCGGGCGCCGCCATCAAAACCCTCGACATATTCGGCATAAGCGCCATCGAGCACCAGCAGCACATGCTCGGGCAGCCCGGCCGCCAGGCGGTTGACCTCGCGCTCGGGCAGAAAGGTGCCGGTGGGGTTGGCGGGATTGGCGATAAAGACCAGCCGGGTGTCCTCGCCCGCGGCCTCGAGAATGGCATCCACATCCACCACCCGCGCGCGCTCGGGCACCTTGACCGGCGTCGCCCCGGCCGCCAGCGCCGAAATCGGGTACATGGCAAAACCGTGCTCGGTATAGATCACCTCCTGGCCCGGCCCGGCATAGGCATGGCACAAATAGCCGATGATTTCGTCCGAGCCGGCGCCGCACATGATCCGCTCGGGGTCGAGCCCATGCGCCGCCCCGATCGCCTGGCGCAAGGCGGCGTGGTCGGACCCCGGATAGCGGTGCAGCGCATGCCCGGCGCGCCCATAGGCGGCAATGGCGGCATCGCCCGGCCCATAGGGGTTTTCGTTGGACGAGAGCTTGACCACCTCGCTCACCCCCTCGACCGCAGACTTGCCGCCCACGTAAAGTTCGATATCCATGATGCCCGGCTGTGGCTTTATACTGGTCATGACAATTCCTTCCGAGGCCCTCTTACAGGCCCGGACCCTTGCCGAAAAGGGTTTGCGGCGCAAGCGGGCGAATTCCCCCGCAGTGTTGAGTTTGCGCCTCAGGCAGCTCCTGCTGCGGGCACAAACCGCCCCGTCGCCCCGTCCCAGCGATAGCGCGCCGCCTGCGCCTCCACGTTTCTGGCCAGTTCATCAACGCTTTCAATGATATAGCGCAGCTTGGCCTCGTCCATCAGCCAGGACAGGTTGAGCCGCACCCAGCCGGGCTTGTGGATCATCTCGCCGCGCATGATCTCGCCATGGATTTCCTCCGAACGCGCCCGGTCGATCTTGAGCAGCCGGTGCCCATAGGGGCCGGCGCAGGCACAGCCGCCCCGCGACTGAATCCCGTAAAGGTCGCTGAGCATGGTGGTGAACAAGGCCGGCGGCACCGGCGCGCCCGCCGCATCGCGGACCAGGAGCGAAAAGAACGGCAACCGCGGCGCCTTGCCCAGCCCCAGGATGGTCAGGCGCGGATGGTCGCGCCAGGCCGCCTCGGCCAGCGCCCGCCAGCGTTCCTCGCGGCGGTGAATCTCGGCCTCTCCGGCGGCCTCCTTGACCAGAAACACCAGCCCGGCGCGAATGTCGCCGACGATGCCCGGCGTGCCCGCCTCTTCGCGCGCCACCAGGTCCTCAAGATAATCCTGCCGCCACGGCGACACGAAGGCCACCGTGCCGCCGCCGGGCTGGCTGGGCCGGTCGATCCGCACCGCGCCCTTGCGCACGATCAACACCCCCGACGCGCCCGGCCCGCCGGCAAATTTGTGCGGCGACACCACGATTGCATCCTTTGCGGTGTCTCCCGCCCCCATGGAAATCGGCAGATACGGCCCGCCACCGGCATAATCCCACACGCTCAGCGCCCCGTTCTGATGCAAGAGCCGGGTCACCGGGTCAGGGTCGGTCAGGATGCCGGTGACATTGGAAGCCGCTGAAAACGCACCGATTTTCAGATCGCTATCGGCATGTTGCGCCAGTGCCTCGGCCAACGCCGCCAGGTCCGGCCCGCCCGCTTCCCCTTCGGGAATTTCCACCACCTCGGCCCGGCTTTCGCGCCATGGCAGCAGGTTGGAATGGTGCTCATACGGCCCGACAAACACCACCGGGCGCGCCGCCTGGTTCACCGCAAACAGGCTCACCAGCCGGTTCAGGCCGGACGTGGCCCCCGAGCCGGAAAAGATCACCGCGTGGTCGTCGCTCGCCCCGGTCAGCCGGGCGATCTCGCGCCGCGCCGCCTCGCGCAGGGCGGTGGTATGGGCGCCGGTGAACGAGGCCTCGGTATGGGTGTTGGCATAAAACGGCAGCACCTGGTCGCGCACGAAATCCTCGACCTGAGCCAGCGCCCGGCCCGAGGCAATGTAATCGGCATAAATCAGGGGCACCTCGCGCTCGAGCCCGGGGATCATCCGCCCCTCGCCGATCAGGCCGGCGGCAATGTCATCCATCGGGTTTTCTGTGGCCAGGCTCTGGCGAAAAGCGTGCAACGGCATGGGATACTCCTTTTCGCGCATTATCTGGGAAAAGGATGTTGAAATTTTACTTTTCCCCCGGTTGTTACCGATAATAACCTATCATATGATCTTATTATGGACGTTAATCTCGATCATTTTGACCTCGCACTTTTGCGGGCGCTTCAGCAGGATGCCAGCCTGTCTCAGCGTGAGCTGGCCGAGCGTATCGGGCTTTCGCAGAATGCCTGCTGGCGGCGGCTGCAAAAGCTTACCGCCGCTGGTGTGCTCATGGGGTCGCGCGCCCGTATCTGCCGCGAAAAGCTGGGGCTTGATCTGGTGGTGTTCGTGATGCTGCGCACCCGGCACCACTCTGCCGACTGGCTGCGCCGCTTTCGCCGTCACGTCCTGACCATCCCGGAGGTGGTCGATTTCCACCGCATCGGCGGCGATTATGACTACATGCTCAAGGTGGTGACCCAGGACATGGCTTCCTATGACCGGGTTTACCAGCGCCTGATCGAAGGGGTCGAGCTGGATTCGGTCACGTCCTATTTTGCCATGGAAGCCATCGCCGAAGAACGCCCGCTGCCGGTGTGAGCCAACGAAAAGGGCCGCCCGAAGGCGACCCTCTGAATTTCGGAAAGGCGGACCCGTCAGTTCTTGGCGTAGAATTCCACCACCAGGTTCGGCTCCATCATCACCGGATAGGGCACATCGCCCAGGCTTGGCGTCCGCACGAAGGTGGCGGTCATCTTGGAGTGGTCCACGTCGATATATTCCGGCACGTCCCGCTCGGGCAGGCTGACCGCCTCGAGCACGATGGCCAGCTGCTTGGAACGGTCGCGCACCTCGATCACATCGCCTTCGCTGACCCGGTAGGAGGGGATGTTGACCCGCTTGCCGTTGACCTTGACATGGCCGTGATTGACGAACTGGCGCGCGGCGAACACGGTCG